>NZ_JAAHFV010000017.1:0-12087 GCF_010672755.1 Moorena sp. SIO1F2 | reverse complement strand
TGTGGTCTTTAATCTAGTCGCTGATCTCCTTTATGGCATTCTAGATCCGAGAGTTCAAATAACATAGTAGGGAACAGGGAACAGGGAATAGGGAGTAGGGAATAGGGAGTAGGGAGTAGATTAAAGACCACAATTAAAATAGCGTAGATAAAGGTAATAGCCATCACTACCGGTGTATCGTTTCGATAGATAGAATCAATCAGCAACGCACCAATTCCAGGTACTCGGAACACTTGTTCAGTGATTAAAGCACCAGTAAATACAGTAGGAATATCTAGGGCGACTAAAGTAACAACCGGAATCAAAGCATTCCGTAAGATATGGCGATTGACCACTACAAATTGATGTAATCCCTTAGCGTAAGCAGTACGGACGTAGTCTTGATTTAGCTGTTCGAGTATGGATGAACGAATAAAACGCATCAATACTGCTGCTTGAAATAATCCCAATACTACGATGGGCATGATAGACTGCTTGACTTGGATTACAAAACTATTCCAATCTGTTACCTTAAGGGTGCTATCGTAGATAAAAGGGAACCAATTTAGCTGAACACTAAATAGAATAATGAACAGCAAACCAGTGAAAAAGGTTGGTAGAGAAAATCCTAGAAATGCCAGAGTTGTGACAATGTTATCAAAGATTGAGTAACGTTTAAGTGCCGAAATTATTCCTAAGGGAAACGCCAGCAATACAGCAAAGATATAAGCGGAACCCACAACCCATAACGTAGTAGGTAAACGCTGGAGCATTAGGTCACTAACGGGACTACGGCTAGTGAAAGAATATCCCATATCCCCTTGGATAAATGACCACGCCCATTTAATATACCGAATTGGGATGGGTTGGTCTAAACCAAGGGAGCGACGAATATTCTCCCGCACTTCTGGGGTAATCGAGGGATTAGTGGCAAATTCCCCCATCGGGTCTCCAGGTGCTAAGGCCAGGATACCGAATACTACGATACTGATAGCAATTAAGGTGGGAATGGAAACTAAAAGACGATTAATTAGGTATCGCGTCATGAAAATTGATGATAGCGGTTTTCAATTTGGTAGGGAATAGGGAATCGGGAATCGGGAATCGGGAATCGGGAATCGGGAATCGGGAATCGGGAATCGGGAATCGGGAATCGGGAATCGGGGAAAAATATTGTCTACCTCATAAGTATTAAAAATGCTATAGTTAATTGAAACTTGAATCTTGAAACTTGAATCTTGTTAATTAACGAATAAGCAATGAGTACTAATATCATGTCAGGATAATTACGCTTAATAAAAATCTCCCCAATCTCCCTATCTCCCCATCTCCCCATCTCCCCATCTCCCCACACTCCCGTTAATTATGGGTATTCAACCGGACTTGATATAACTATCACTTCCGCTTCCAATCCATAATGTTCCAAGTATTGGTATCCCATGGTGTGAAGTCATAACCTTCCAACTGATTGCTAAACCCAGCTACGTCAGCCCGATGGACAATGGGCAAAACTACCACATCATCTTTAACCAGTAAGTCATTCATCTGGATAAAGATTTTCCGACGTTTTTCTGGGTCTAACTCCTTTGTAGACTGCTGCCAAAGCTGATCGTATTTCGGATTACAGTAGCGAGAGTGATTTTGCCCAGACCATTGATTAGCTTTCTGGGAAATTTCATCACAGGTATAGGTTTTCAGATACGCACCAGGGTCAGGACTATCATTCCCTGTGGTGTACATTTGTAGGTCAGCATAAAAGCGTTGATTAGTATCGGTGTTGGCTGGATCACCAGAGAAATAAATACTGGCATCAATACTCTTAAGTTCTACCCCAACTCCAATCGAGGCTAGGGTCTGTTTAACAATTTCCTGGGTCTTCTGGCGGACAGGATTGACCGAAGTCTGAAACAACACGGTCATCTCGACCCCATCCTTATCGCGAATCCCATTACCATTGGTATCTTTCCAGCCTGCTTCTTCCAATAAGGCTACCGCTTTTTTAGGGTTAAATTCATAGGTAGTATTAGGGGAATTATATTGCTCTGGTAACACTAAGAAATTCCCTGTGGCTTTGCCCGTTGGTCCATAAAGCTGTTGAGCAATGGTTTCCCGGTCTAGGGCTAGGTTAAAAGCCTGACGCACCCGCTTGTCTTTGAAAAACGGATGGGGGAATTTGAGACTAGACCGTTCTCCAGACGGAGCTTGTTGATTGGGGTCGGTTTGATTCATTAAAATCCGTTCTACCAACGCCCCAAAGATAGCCACGACTTTACCTTTACCCCCTGCTTCCAGTCGCTTCAACACCGGTGCTTCCACTTGCAGATTGTAAGCATAATCCCCATCACCAGTTTGTAAGACTGCTCTAGCAGCAGAGGTAGCATCACCACCGCCTTTTAATTCTACTCGCTCGAAATAGGGTTTATCCCCTTCTCGGAAGTTAGGTCTCCCTATCTCCCTATCTCCCCATCTCCCCATCTCCCCATCTCCCTATCTTCCCATATTCCTACACTTGCGATCGCTAACTATTTTGTAAAACCCCAGTTATAATAGCACCTAAAATTGCTATCCCAAACAATAACCGATACCAGACGAATATCCAGACACCTTGTTTTTTGAGATAGCTGATCATCCATGCGATCGCTACGTAGGAAAATACTGCTGATGAAATCACCCCTACAATCAGTGACATTGCGCCAGCATCCCCAATGCCATCTTTGAGCAAACCGACTAACTCCACTAAACCAGCTAAGGTAATGGCGGGGATGCCCAACAAAAAGGAAAACCGTGCTGCGGTTGCTCGTTCCAAACCCATGAATAAACCAGCAGTGAGAGTCGAGCCAGACCGGGAGACACCAGGCATTAAAGCCAACGCCTGAGCCAAGCCCATCCCAATCCCATCTTTAAGACCTAAATCCTCAAAGTTACGCTTACGCTTACCCACGACTTCAGAAACACCCATCAACAAACCCATCACAATCGAGACATAGGCGATTGACATGGTACTCCGTATCGGAGAATTATCATAATCAGGGATAAAGATTTTAATCAGCAGTCCAAAGAAGACAATGGGTAGGGTGCCCAAGGCAATTCCCAGGGCCATCTGGAAGTCTTGGGATTGGTAATCGGATGTACGGATAGCTTTGAATGCGCCAGTAGTGACTTTAGCCAAGTCTCCCCAGAAGTACCACACTACCGCCGCAATGGAGCCTAGTTGAATCACAGCCGTAAACGCAACCCCTGGATCACCCCAGCCTAAGGCCACAGGTACCACTTTTAAATGAGCGGTACTACTGATGGGCAGGAATTCCGTGAACCCCTGTACAAAACCCAGCACCACAGCCTGAAAAATAGTCATGTGGGGCGTAGTAATTGTAGCAGTGGTACTGGTTGAGGATAAGACATCTGGGGCAGGAGTTGTGGCGAGAACCTTCAAGGGGAAGGTAAGGCAGGCGCTAAGGACAGCAATGATAGAAAAATTGATAAATTGACGTTTTGATAAGACCATTCTTTCCCCTATTGAGGTTGCTCCAGCTGAATCAGCCAGCCTTAATTCAATCGGTATTCTGGCATAAGTTACCAACAATCGCCAATGGAATCTGGATTCTTAGCAAACTCTTTATCGTATCCCAATTCCATGTCGTATTGATCCTTAATCCTTAAACCTTAATATTTAATCCTTCTCGGGAATCGGGAATCGGGAATCGGGAATCGGGAATCGGGAATCGGGAATCGGGAATCGGGAATCGGGAATCGGGAATCGGGAGTCGGGAATCGGGAGTCGGGAATCGGGAATCGGGAATCGGGAATCGGGAATCGGGAATCGGGAGTCGGGAGCGGTGCGCTTGACCTAGGGAATCGGTAAAAAAGTCTAGCAATAGCCCTGGCCCTACCGGTAGCGCACCACCCAGGCTAAGGAAATCTTAATTTTCCATAAATTTTTGAGTTCATCCTTCAGATTTTAGATGGCAATTATCATAATCATGAGGTACAAAAAATTTTTTCCCTATTCCCTACTCCCTACTCCCTACTCCCTACTCCCTACTCCCTACTCCCTACTCCCTATTCCCTATTCCCTATTCCCTACTCCCTGTTCCCTATTCCCTATTCCCTATTCCCTATTCCCTATTCCCTATTCCCTACTCCCTACTCCCTAAAAATTTGTACTTCACCCAATTGAAAAATTAAATATTTCTACCCTTGCCATCAACCACCACATTTCAGTACAAGCTAATTAACAATTATCCCAAGCAACGGTATAAATGTTCTTTCCATCGGGGTGCATCGATAGACCAGATTACATTCATGTTTGGTGTTTGGTTGAGTACTCCCAGCTCATCCACTACAGTTTGACCTGGGAGTAGGGAGTAGGGAATCGGGAATAGGGAATCGGGAATCGGGAATCGGGAATCGGGAATCGGGAATCGGGAATCGGGAATCGGGAATCGGGAATCGGGAGTAGTAATAATATTTGACTATTTCAGTACTACGGCGGTTTGCATAACTATCAGGTACACATTGTTTCTCTTTTTCCGACTTCCGACTTCCGACTTCCGACTTCCGACTTCCGACTTCCGACTTCCCTACTCCCTACTCCCTACTCCCTACTCCCTACTCCCTACTCCCTACTCCCTAACTATGAATAGAGTTGCAGTATTTGGCAATGCTGGCGGTGGCAAATCGACCCTCAGCAAACGTTTAGCGGAAATAACTGGATTACCCTTGGTACACCTCGATTCCATGAAATATAGACCGGGCGGTGTTGAGGTGCCCCATGCCGAGTTTAAAGCTGCCCATGATCACCTCTTGCAACAGGAGCAATGGATCGTTGATGGATTTGTCTCACTCGATACGGTGTGGCAACGGCTAGATGTAGCCGATACCCTGGTCTATCTGGATATGGCTGTGCTGCGACATTACTGGTGGGTCACAAAGCGATTTGTTAAAGGTCTTTGGGTGCCACCGGAAGGCTGGCCTGAAAATAGTCCCCTAGTACAAGGCACGCTGAATTCCTATAACACGGTCTGGCTGTGTCATAAAAAGCTAACGCCCAAATACCGGACTTATGTGGAAGCGGCTAAAGCAACAAAGCAGGTTTACCATTTGCGATCGCCCCAAGAGGTAAAGCATTTTTTGCAAACTATGGTTACAGAATTTGAAGGTTAGCTGAATGATTACCTTTGTATATAGCAATTCTACGACTTATGAGGTACAAATTTCTGGTTTTTAGGGAGCAGGGAGTAGGGACTTCGGAGCAGGTAAGAGGTAAGATATAAGAGGTAAGAGGGAAAAAATAATGTGTACCTCATAGCTACCATAAACGCTATAAACTTCACTTCTTGATGCAGTTGCTCATGGTTTTGGGTCTGTGTGCGGAACCTGCATCGCTGCTCCCTGTTCCCTATTTCAACAGTTAATTTTACGTTTGTCCGACTACTTAACTAACCAATCCACCCCTAACTCTTATGATGGAGCGTTTCCCATGGCTCAAATATTGAAAGCAATTTACCATAGTGGCACATTTATCCTTCAAACAGCCTGTGATTTACCTGAAGGTGTTGAAGTTGAGCTTGTGGTTCAATCACCTCAAGTCATTCCTCCTAAGATTACCGATATTGAGGCTAGACAAGATTTTTTAAGGTTACTTGTTGAGCGAATGCAACAAAACCCTATTCCTTCTGATTCTCCTAAGTTTACACGAGATATGTTCCATGAACGCCGTTGATACAAATATTTTAATTTACGTTAATGATTCCCGGGATCCTGCTAAGCAAGCAATTGCAATTTCTATAGTAACTGGTTTAACAGATGGGGTTTTACTCTGGCAAGTTGCCTGCGAATATTTGGCAGCAAGCCGCAAACTTGAGCCATTGGGATATGACAGAGTACAAGCATATCAGTATATTCGAGACTTGCAACAGGTTTGGTATACGGCTTTGCCAACTTGGGCTGTTATCGATCGCGCTGAAAACTTGATCAGTCGTTTTAATTTGTCCCACTGGGATTCGATGATAGTTGCTGCTTGTTTGGAGGCGAATATTGAAACTCTTTATACAGAAGACTTTGGATACTCAGACATTGATGGGCTAAAAATTGTCAATCCTTTCAAAAGTCCCTAAACTTGCAACAGCATGATAAATTTGGATCGTTTAAGGATGACCCGACCTTTGACAATCTACAGGCTGAAATTGCTGCCTATCGGCAAGAAATCGATCAAGAGATGGGGCACCTGGCAGAGCAACCCTAATCACACGTAATCCAAAAGACTTTGAGCGTGTCATAGGTTTAACCCTCGAAGACTGGTCAGTAATGTATAGCGTTGATTGCATGTATGAGGTAAAATTATCAACTTCAAAGTCCCCCTTTTTAAGGGGGATTTAGGGGGATCCCTTTGTACCTCATGGGAAACAGAATTGCTATAGATTAGTACTTTTGAGTAATCAATGTCGCACCAACTAACTTCACCGTTATATCATTTAATCTTCTATAGCGGTTTTTATTTTAATGAGGTACACAAAATTTTTACCATCTTACCTATTGCCTACTCCCTACTCCCTACTCCCTGCTCCCTGCTCCCTTATCTGCAATACCCGACTAGCATTAAGAATCGCCAACAGAGCCACTCCCATATCGGCAAATACAGCTTCCCAGAGAGTTGCTACCCCCATCGCACCCAGGGCAATAAAGACGACTTTCACTCCCAAAGCAATAATAATATTTTGCCAAACAATACGGAGGGTTCGGCGGGCGATCGCGATCGCTTCTGCTACTTTAGAGGGAGCATCGGTCATAATTACCACGTCGGCGGTTTCGATAGCAGCATCTGAGCCTAATCCCCCCATAGCTATGCCCACATCAGCACGAGCAATTACTGGTGCGTCGTTGATGCCATCTCCTACAAATGCGGTTTTATGGTTAGTTTGGTTTACTGCTGTGAGGATTTTCTCTAAAGCATTCACCTTATCCTCTGGTAAGAGTTCGGCTTGAAAATCATCTATCCCTAGCCTTCGAGCGATAGTATTAGCTATGGTTTGACTGTCTCCTGTCAGCATCACAGTTTTAATCTGCTGTTGGTGCAGTGCTTGGATGGCATTGATGGCATCTTCTTTGAGTTCATCGGCAATTAAGATACGCCCACTGTATTCACCATCCACAGCTAAGTGAGCTACCGTACTATCAGCCACACAGACATGATGGGAAATCCCCTCTCGATGGAGTAAGCGATCGTTTCCTGCGATCACAACTTTTCCATCAATTTGGGCGCGCATACCGTGCCCCGCAATTTCTTGATAATTTTCAACCTTAGAACTGTCAATCGGTTTGCCATGAGCTTGTCGAATCGATTGGGCGACGGGATGATTTGACCCAGATTCTACATGAGCAGCTAATTCTAGTAATTGCTCTTGACTCAAACCATTATGGGTAATAATATCGGTGACTCGAAAGTTTCCTTTAGTAAGGGTGCCAGTTTTATCAAAGACGACGGTTTTCACCTGAGTTAAGGCATCTAAAAACGTAGACCCTTTAATCAAAATACCCCGCTTAGCTGCCCCTCCAATACCGCCAAAATAGCCCAGAGGAATACTAATGACCAATCCACAGGGACAGGAAATCACCAAGAGCACCAAGGCTCGATAAGTCCAGGTGCTTGGGCTTGCTCCCGAAATTAGCAAAGGTGGTAACAGGGCAATTGCTAGGGAAAGAAAAACTACAACGGGTGTATAGTAGCGGGCAAAGCGAGTAATAAACTTTTCTGTGTCGGCTTTTTTGCTTCTGGCGTTTTCCACCAAGTCCAAAATTCTGGCAATAGAAGACTCTTCAAAGGGCTTAGTAACGCGAATGGTTAGCCCTCCAGACTGGTTAATCATCCCTGCTAACACCAGATCTCCTGTTACAACGGTACGGGGCACTGATTCTCCTGTGAGGGCAGACGTATCAAGTTGGGAACTTCCCTGAATAATCTCACCGTCCAGGGGAACTTTCTCCCCAGGGCGTACCCGAATCATTTCCCCAACAGCAACTTGATCAGGGGCAACGGTTTTGATCTCGCCGTTAACTAGCAAATTAGCAGTATCGGGACGCACTTCCAGCAAGGCTCGAATCGAACGACGCGATCGCCCCACCGCAGACCCCTGTACCAATTCCCCCACCTGGTAAAACAACATCACCCCCACTGCTTCCGGTAGTTCGTGAATAGCGATCGCGCCTATGGTGGCAATGGTCATCAAAAAGTTTTCGTCAAAAATCCGACCCCGCAGGATATTTCGCCCCGCAGTGGTTAGCACTCCCCAACCACAAAGTAAGTAAGCAGGAATCAAGACGGCATATTCAGCTATGCCAAAAGGAGTCTGATCTAAACTATCTTGAAAAATCAGTCCGATTAACAAAAGAGGAGTAGCGATCGCGACCGCTCTTAACTCGCGCCACAAGTTAAATTCATTCTTTCCTTGACTGTTCCCGCAGCAGTCATCATGGGTTGTGACCTCCTTTTCTTGACTGTTGCCGCAACAGTGATCATGGGTTGTCACCTCCTTTTCTTGACTGTTCCCGCAGCAGTGATCATGGGTTGTCAGCTCAGCAACCGCTTTAACGGAATGCCCAGAATTGCAGCAGTCTTGATGATGGTGTTGTGCCATAGCAATACCTAACGAAAATCTCCTGAATATCTGAAAGACTATTCAGACAAAAGATTATTCAAATTATATAGTAAGCAGCTGTGCAAAATAAATTATTTACAAATTTTTACATAATTATGAGGTACAATTTTTTTTTATTTGTTCCCATATACCATGCTTAATAGTCCCTAAAACCCAGAAATATGTACCTCACAAATTTAAAATTATCTGGCTGTATTGTAAATACTGTTACAACTATTTAATACTTCTTCCCCTATCTGTGCTCAATAATCAACTTTGATCAAGGTGTTGAGCTACTTCTCTATAAAAAGTCACAATATGTTCATCGGCAAGGCTGTAGTAAACGTTGCGACCTTGACGGCGATATTTTACTAGCTTTTGCGATCGCAATACTCGTAGCTGATGAGATACTGCCGATTCCCCCATTTTTACTATCGCTGCTAAGTCGCAGACACAAAGCTCTTGCTGTGCGAGGGCTGAAAGCAACTTTAGCCGATGAGGGTCGGAAAGAACGCTAAAAAACTCTGCCATCTGTTGCGCTTTTTCCGTTGCTAGAACCTTACTCTGGACCTGCCACACATTATCTAGATGAACTACGGAATCATCACAGCTTGGAGCATCAGAAGAGTAGACAGTTGGTTTATTTAAAGAACTAGAATCAGCCATGATGAATTATATTTATTATTTAATCTCTAGATCTATGATACTATAGCGTTTCTCGCAGTTATGAGGTACAGTTTTATTTTAGGTTGATTCCCTGTTAGGTGCGCTCTTACCATTAAGAATTAAATTCGGCACAGGTCGCACCTCTTGATGCAGTGCATCGCTATTCCCAATTCCCGATTCCCGATTCCCGATTCCCGATTCCCGATTCTAAATTCTAAATTCTAAATTCTAAATTCTAAATTCTAAATTCCCTACTCCCTTAAAAAAAAATAGCCGCAGAAATACCATCCACGGCTAGGAAATTGACCTTATGTGATTCCGTTTTCAACCCTATCGGGACCTGCTCCCATGGGAGCAGAATCGATGATTTTGCCAGGGGGCAAAGCCCCCCAGTAAGTTAATCCGTTAACCCAGAATTATGTACTTGGTCATCATCGTAATAAATTCTCCAGGAATGCCCGTCGGTTGTAGAGGACTCCACTCAGAAATTTCGGCGTAACGCAGTGCATAGAGGGCATGCATCGTGTTAATGATAGCCTTGCGGGAGCCCTTGAGAATGTGCTTAACAGGGTATTTTTTTGGAGAAGATTCCTGAGGATTATTACTAGGAGTTATATCCTCAGGGTTATTTTCAGGGTTTGGGCGAAATTCGGAATCCATGTTGGTCACCTTTTGCTTGTTGTTTGCATAGTATAATCATAATGATTATAAATTAAGTTGTCAAGGGTTTTTCTAAATTTTTTTTTGGGAAGGTATTTTAAATAAAATGTACGGGAATGGAATGGAGTGTGATTTTTTTGAGTAGTAGTTGAAAAAGGGAATCGGGAATCGGGAATCGGGAATCGGGAATAGTGCTATAATTATTAATAATTACTGATTAATATAGCGGGTTTTAAGCTAGTAAGGTACAATTTTTTTGGTTTATAGGGAGCAGGGAGCAGGGACTTCGGAGCAGTAAAGTCAGAAGAAAGAAAAGGTAAAAAATCCTGTGTACCTCATTAGGCTAAAAACCGCTGTAATTACTGATTAATAATTACTGATTACTGATTCCTAAACTATTTGCGATCGCAAAACTGATCTAGCGGTTCTCCTATGAATCAGGTAAACAGAATTTTTTCCCGATTCCCGATTCCCGATTCCCTACTCCCGATTCCCGATTCCCGATTCCCGATTCCCGATTCCCGATTCCCTACTCCCTACTCCCTACTCCCTATTCCCAAGAGCCCCATCTATCAATTCCTCAACACCATTAACAGGAATAATTGGAGTATTGAGCTGATCAGCCACTTCTGCCACAGTCATATCATCCAGAAACCGGGTATCACCATGCTTAAGCATCAACCCAGGTAACAGAATCATTTCTCCTAAGTCTTTTCCTTTTAATCCCTTCAGTAAATCCTGTCCAGTCAGCAAGCCAGTAACCGTTATCTCCTGACCCCAGTAATCACTAGATAACGCCACCATCCTAATCTCCAATCCTGGCACAGCATTGAACCGCTCTACCACAGGTTCAAACGCTTTTTCCACCGCATTACCCACTACCCAAGTCCCCCGTCGGGGGATTTCTAGACCCTTAGGTAACCGTTGAGTAGCAGCAGTTTGGAATTGTTTCAGGAACAACCGAATCGAACCAACACCATTCCCAATTTGAGGGTAGTCTCCGTAATCCGATTCTGGAGGTAACTCTTCTCTAGCAATCAAAAACCACTCATCTGCCAACCAAGCAAAGGTAGACCCCAACTGGTGCTTAAATTTCTCCTGAAGCCTTTGAACCTGAGCAATCACTTCCCTAGCTTTCTCCCCAGTAACACTAATTAGTTCATCCTCCTGGGGTCGAAACCGAGTCAATCCCACCGGTACTACTGCCGTTGAAGCGACTGCGGGCAGATCACCGGTATAGAATTGAGCTAAATCTAACAGAGTACGTTCTAAGTGAATGCCATCATTAATTCCAGGACACACCACTACCTGGGCATGAATTTGCAGCCGTCGCTCCTGAAACCACCTTAACTGCTCTAAAATTAGCCCAGCCCGAGGATTTTTCAGTAACCGTATGCGCACATCCGGTTCAGTAGCATGAACCGAAACATAGAGAGGAGATAGACGCATCCGTTCGATCCGATCCCACTCCGTTTGCTTCAGATTAGTCAGGGTTAGGTAAGAGCCATAGAGGAAACTAAGCCGATAGTCATCATCTTTGAAATAAAGGCTTTGGCGCTTACCTGGTGGTTGTTGGTCGATAAAGCAAAATGGGCAACGATTATTGCACTGAATCAAACCATCAAATAACGCTGTCTCGAATTCCAGCCCTAAATCGTCATCATAGTCTTTCTCAATTTCGATCACATGAGTCTTACCCGCCCCATCGATCACTTCCAGTTCTAGAATTTCATCCGCACACAGGAATTGATAATCAATCAAATCACGGGGATGGCTACCATTAATCGCAACAATAGAATCCCCTGGTTCAAATCCAACCTCAGCAGCAATGGAGTTGGGAAGAACCTTTGTGATTAATACTGGACGAATCGAGCTTTGACTCATTGATAGCAGTTTTCAATTGGGTGAGGCACAAAGTCGTTGGTTTTAGGGAACAGGGAACAGGGAACAGGGAACAGGGGGAAGAGTGGGGAGCTCACAAGGGTAGGTTTTTAAATATTGGGGCAAGTAGTTAATTTCATTGCGTAGAATCTCTTCCAAATAAATATATATCAAAATATACAATAATTGCTGGAATAATTCTCCCTATCTCCCCATCTCCCCATCTCCCTATCTCCCTATCTCCCCATCTCCCCATCTCCCCATCTCA
>NZ_JAAHFV010000169.1:0-13857 GCF_010672755.1 Moorena sp. SIO1F2 | reverse complement strand
AATGGGCTCTTTGATAAGCCGAATATATAAATGCTTAAAGGTAGACCTAATTACTCGAGGCATACCAAAATCAATCGGTGTCATAGTATCAGGTAGTTTCCAATCCCTCACTTGGATTTCTACAGGTCGATGGTAAGGAAAGTCAATCTCTGCTAAGTCTGGCAACAACCCTAGCCGTTTTTGAGCTGCTAGGGTAGGAACCAGAGCTGGCTCAACATTGAGAATTTCCACTATTGATCGGTCGAGAGCAAAGACATCCTCTGATGCTCCCAAGATCCCCAAATGTCTCGGTTCACCACCAATCGGACCATTCCCTTCCTGACCAATAATGCCATCAATGATAGTCAACTGCGGATTAATCGCCCGTGCTGTTTCCACCAGCATTTCCCCAAAGCGCGTCTCATCCTTACCCGCTTCCATATGCCACCAGGCTTTCATTTTTCCGGGAACACAGCCGAATAAATTTTTAACCCCCATGGTCAGGGTCAACTGCATGTGGGATTTTACCTTCGGTAGGTTAATCACCACATCCGCATTCATGGCCTCTTTAGACAAACGCAGATGATTAAAGGTTTCGCTAGCAGTTTCATAACCCTTGCCGTGGAATTCAACAATAGGGATATCAAGTTCTGCCATCATTGGCAGATAGCCGTTCGCCTTAGCCACACCCCTAGCACTCCCAAAGGCTGGGCTATCTCCGAAAAAGGGTTTACCCCCAGCTTCTTTGACTAGTTGAGCCACGCAGTAAACAATTTCAGGGCGAGTGATACATTCTTTACCAGGACGACCAGCAGTAAGTAAATTAGGTTTCAGCAGAACCGAATTACCTTTCTTAACAAAAGCACTCATCCCTCCCAAAGGTTCTAGCAGCCTTTCCAAGGAAGCTCGTAAGAGTTGTCTATTATAGGAATCAGCACGAATTAAACTAACAGTTTGCATAATTTAATAGTTTTGATGTCAGGGGAAAATGATCAATTGTGTATTGTTATACCAATTTCCTGTCAAAGATGTAAACTTATAGTACACTTGGAGATTGGAAATTTTTCAGATTGTTTCCCGCCTCCAACAGATAAGTGACAATTTTCAAGAAAATCTGGTATTATTCCTGGAGGAAGTTGCCTATCGTAGCAATTGTCTGTTGTATTATGAAAATCTTTTACCCTAGGGTGGCAGATTCTTCGCTACACATGTAGAATAAGAATACATAATACATCTACTGATTCTCCAATGTATCTACAGCTTGTCAGTTGCGTCTGCGGTCTTGTATCTAGGTTAAGCCTTAAATAATCACTCTAGGTCATGTTTAGGTTGAAAGCGTTATTCAATCGTTTCAGGGTGTATCAGTGAACGCATTTGTCCTACTCCAGGGTTTTAAGGACAGTACCTGGATACAGTAGTGCACTTACCAAACTTTTAAAGGATGTGGATTTTAACAAATTTATAATTCTCTAACTTCTCTAATCCTGAAGTGTTTACTCTCCTGAGGAAGAATGGTTCCTTGTGTCATTCCTTGGATGCTGGGAAGTGTATCTAATCTGTAACCAATAAACGTTTCCGTTGCCGAATTTAAGGCTAATTTTCAGGAAGATCGGAATTCTCTGTTGACGCTAAAAATACCTAGAACACTGGATAATACCGATGCTCTCTTGACTGAAAACCGATCTATGGCACGGGTTAATCGCCACTTAAGGCAAAAAAATTTCACATTCAGCCTACGTTGCCAGATTTTCCCTGGTTAAAACGTTTTGTACCAAGCAGGCTGAACAGAATAACATAATCAGTCAAACGAGGTGAACACACAAATGATTAAAGTACAGGCTCCTGATTCCATCCTATTTCCACAACCAGGCCTTGGCAAGGTAGAAAGTACCATTACCCCTACCAAGCCTGGGCGAGTCAAATTTAAAGCCACATACTGGCCCGCCCGGTTATGTGATCATGATTCCCAAGTTACCCTTGTGCCTGATGACCAAGTGACTGTGCTGGGCCGACACGGGATTACGTTGCTGGTGGTTCCTGCCGGCTATATTTCCCCTGGCAATTCACCAGAGGATGAACCGGGGGTTGAAGAAGCTAGTGAATCCCAGAGCTTGGGATTCACTCAAAAACTGAGCTCAGTCTTTTCCAAACTGTGGCGCTAGAGTTTAACTAACCGTAAGCTTATGCGCTACGCGCACGCTACTTGAGGTGCTATCAGCAGTCAGCTTACGCACTACTTGAAAAGCTTCGCTTTCGGTGAAACAGTTAATGTTCTCGTAGCCAGGATAAATAAACAAAGTTCAGACGTTATATGTAAGATATATAACGTCTGAATGTGGGATTTTTTTTCGTGGCCAAGCTTGCATCTAAAGCTTGCATCTTATGTTATTTCCGGATAATCACCATTAATCAAAATCTCCTCATCTCCCCATCTCCCCATCTCCCCATCTCCCCATCTCACCATCTGCATGCTTAGTCCTACTTTTAAGAATTGGTATAAGTGGGTCGGTTCTCTTGCACTGATCTAACCAAGGACAAATAACAGTTCAAGCTTAGTCAATCCATCGCATCTGGACAAAATGGGCTGGACGTCCCCAGATATCAGATGTTTCCCTAATGTCTACAATCGCCAGGTTAAAAGGAATGGCAGTAGTTAAGTACCGTTGTGCTAAGTTGCCCAAATCAGGTGTTAGTTGAGTAGCAGCCACCGCTGCAAAGCCAAGACCCAACAGTTGTTCAATCGGTCCTCGCGGCAGTAACAGATGAACAGCCAACCCTAGTCCAGCACCTAAAAACACTGCTACTGAGAGATTCGTGCCGCACCGGGGGTGGATAGCCATATCCCATTCTCCCCGAGTCAGTCGCTCTAGGGCAGTGGGTACTGCTCGTCTCAAGTCAGCCAAATTTACCTGACCATAGAGATAAAATCCTTGGTCAGTTGATAGTCCTCCTATAGCATTATTATCTGATGGAGGAGTGGTTGGGGTTGCACCAGCACCACTAGCACCATAGCGTTCACTTAGAACCCAGACAGTAGCGTGTTCTAGAGCATGAACCTGACGCAGCATGAGAATGTCTTTTAACCCTGGAACGAAATTCAGCTGCCTAAGCAAATCCGTATCCTGTGTCGGTTGAGGGGCTGTAAAATCAAAGTCCCAAAAGTTACTGGTGTTTACGGAAGCAGAATTACTCATGGCAGCAAAAAAGCAAAAGCAGGTTAATTAATATCAGACACTTTCACTGTAGCATTGTGTCCGATTGAATACTTAAAATTCCTAAGTATTCAGCTGACTGCTTAATAATGATAGCTGAATGCTTAGAAAACTTAATCATTCTTAGTTGTTCGTAAATTAACCATTAAAAATTAACAATTAACCATTAACAATAAATATAGCTCCTCGCTGTTCTAGCTCAGGTTTAATTTTATCGGGCAAAACCGTATTGTACCAAAATTGAGCACCTTGGACATTGACTTTCTGAAGATTGCTATCAAATAGGTTAGTACCCATCAAATTTGTCTAACTCAAGTCAGCATTAGTCAGATCGACGTGACGCAGTTGAGCATAACTGAGTTCACTACCACTGAGGTCTCCATAACTCAACTGAGCATGACTTAATTGAGCATAGCTAAGGTTAGTCTTCCTCACTTAGTTTGGCATTTTGCAGACTAGCACCACTGAGATTAGCATCGCTCAAATCAGCATTTTGTAAGTCAGCATGAAGCAGATTACTCTCGTTCAAACTGGCATTGCTGAGATTGCTTGCTGTAAATTAGTACGACGTAAATCAGCACCGCTTAGGTTGGTAAGTAGTCGGACAAAAGTAAAATTAACTGTTGAAATAGGGAGCAGGGACTGAGGCCGTGGGCCACGCGGGGCGCGTTCGGAGCTGGGAGCTGGGAGCAGAGGGGCTTTTGGCAACTTTACAGAAGTTAATACAGCGATGCAGCAAGGGAACAGGGGGTTTCCCCCACTCGCTATTGCATCAAGAAGTGAGGTTTATTTTTGTCCAGGTACTTAGTTATGCAAACCGCCGTAAATGTATTGGCAAAGACTTGATAATCGTTGTGTAAAATAATTTCCAATAACGCTTTATTTTCCTCTAGGTTTGCCGTCATTTTACAAAATCAAATTTGCTTAAATTCCAACAAAACGGTTTATGGATAATTTACCTTTACCCCCTTTTAAAAAAACTGATATATGACTTCTTTATAACGCTGAATTCTTTACGGTTTCGGGAGTTCATCTTCAGTAAAACATCATGATTAATATCCTCATGTTCGGTGGTATTATTGGGGTGATTATTGTTGTTATTTGAGATGCTCTCTACCATAGATACAAATTACTTTATTAATAGTATATAGAGATTTGAATTTGAACAGCAAGTTGAGACCAACAAGCGACTCCTAAAAAACGTAAAATTGAGAGCAATGACTTTAGCCAATGAGGAATGTAATTTGCCCGGGTGGTCATTACTAGCTATAACCATAAGGAGAGTACTGTGGAAGTTAATGTAAATTGTGCCCAAGACTGCATCAACGGTTGTATCTTAGGTGACAAATGCCCCAATCAACAATACGTTGCTGAGGCATCCCAGTTCATTAACGGTACTTCATTGGACAAAATGTTGGAGTTGGCAGAGGAAGCACGGCTCAAGAAACTATCTCAACCCCCTAAATGGGTGATTCCCGACTTTCCTGAGTAGGAAACTCTCACCCCTAAGCCAAAAGCGCCTGATTCTATGGGAACCTAAGAGAATAAATACAAAAACCTACTATTTTCGCTACGCCAAGCAACTAACAGGTTATGCAAACTCTAAGTACACCTCAAAGGGCTAGTACACTACCAGCTTTCGATACTACTATCCACCGCCGTCAAACCCGCCCTGTCAGAGTGGCTAATGTCACTATTGGCGGGGGATACCCGGTGGTGGTGCAATCGATGATTAATGAAGATACCTTAGATATCAATGGTTCCGTTGCTGCTATTCGCCGCTTGCACGAGATTGGTTGCGAGATTGTCCGTGTCACTGTACCGAGTATGGCACATGCTAAGGCTCTAGCCCAAATCAAAGAGAAACTAGCAGCGACCTATCAAGCGGTGCCTCTAGTAGCTGATGTCCATCACAATGGCATGAAAATTGCTCTGGAAGTTGCCAAGCATGTGGATAAGGTACGGATTAATCCAGGATTGTATGTCTTTGAAAAGCCCAAAGCCAATCGCAGTGAATACACTGAAGCTGAATTTGAGGAAATTGGGGAAAAAATTCGGGAAACCCTAGAACCCCTGGTCATTTCCCTCCGTGACCAAGGTAAAGCTATGCGCATCGGAGTCAATCACGGTTCCCTAGCGGAACGGATGCTGTTTACCTACGGTGATACCCCGGAAGGGATGGTGGAATCTGCTCTGGAATTTATTCGTATCTGTGAATCCTTAGATTTCCGCAATTTGGTGATCTCCCTCAAAGCTTCACGGGTACCTGTGATGCTAGCCGCCTATCGCTTAATGGTAAGGCGGATGAATCAGTTGGGGATGGATTACCCGTTGCATTTGGGTGTTACTGAAGCTGGGGATGGGGAATATGGACGGATTAAGTCTACGGCTGGTATTGCTACTCTGCTAGCTGAGGGGATTGGTGATACGATTCGTGTCTCCCTTACGGAAGCCCCAGAAAAAGAGATTCCTGTTTGCTACAGTATTCTGCAAGCTCTGGGATTGCGGAAAACTATGGTGGAGTATGTGGCTTGTCCGTCCTGTGGTCGTACTTTATTTAATTTAGAGGAGGTGCTGCATAAGGTACGGGAAGCTACTAAACATCTCGCTGGCTTAGATATTGCTGTGATGGGGTGTATTGTTAATGGTCCTGGGGAAATGGCTGATGCTGACTATGGTTATGTCGGTAAGCAAGCTGGCTATATTTCTCTGTATCGCGGTAAGGAGGAAATTAAAAAGGTACCTGAAGATCAAGGAGTAGAGGAGTTGATTAATTTAATTAAAGCTGATGGTCGCTGGGTAGATCCTTAATAATTTTTGAATAAAAACTATAAAAAACTATCACTTTGTGGGCGCAAGCCTTGCGCCCTTACAATTTATTTGTGTTCCACTCATGATCACAAGTCCTATAAATTGACAATTAGCAATTAACCTCCTCATCACTCGATCAGTTGATTGATCATGGATTTACGTAGTTTTAGAATTACTTGACCGATGCTGTCACAAGCCCTAGAGCAATGGCGAGAATCATGCATCTGACTCATCACCTAACTCTTTGAGTCTAGCTAGCAATTCCTCTACCCGCTTTTCGGCAAGTTCTCTTTGTTGCCGTTCAGCTTGAACTTGTTGTTGAGCAGCTTGAGCTCTCTCGTCTGGTGTTGGTACCAATTGCTGATCTCCACTGAAAAACCGTAGCTGGGAATTATGCACACCTAAAAATAATTCCAACTGCTGACTCCACAGCCACCCCTGAGTATTAGGGTCGAGGGGTTGATACTGGCCTCCCATCAGGCGAAATCCCTGGAAATCGAGGGTATCGGGGTGAAACCAGAAATATTCTGGTGTCCTGAAAGTATCTTGGTAGAGGATTTTCTTTAATCCCTTGTCAACTTTAGCTGTACTGTTAGAGAGCAGTTCAATAATCACATTGGGATATTTTCCTTGTTCTGCCCATACTACCCAACTTTTGCGGGGTCGATTTTCCGTACCGAGTACTACAAAAAAGTCGGGTCCTCTAAAGTCTCTGGTGGTAATATGCTCAGGAGTGAAATAGATAGTGAGATTCCCAGTAGCATAGAAGTCGCTTCGTTCTCGCCACCACCACTTCAGGCAAGCGAGTAACAGCTCAATTTGATCTCGATGGCGATCGCTTTCCAAGGGGGGTTCATCACTCCATAAATCACATGGTGGAATGATAATACTTTCTGACTCAGCCATTACATTGACTTCCACAGTGGCTTCTGAATTCGTGACTACTCCCACATCAAATCAAAGATTATGATGTGGGCTTCTCAACCTCACGAATGAGACTTGCTGCTCCTCGGCGGATGCCTCCGCTACGCGAACGATATCCTGTACCGATTTACCACAGCCATTAAGCGGCAGTCCAACCGCCAATAGTCCACGATTTAAAATGTTGATACCACTGTTCCAGTCGCGGTCAATTTTAACTTTACAACTAGAACAATAATGAATGCGCTCACTTAAAGTTTTTTCGACCCTAGAACCACAACTAAAACACTCGATACTTGTGCCACGTGGGTTAACTTCCTGAACTAACAAACCGCGTTTAACCGCCACTGCTTGCAATATTTCCAAGAATGCTCCCCAGGCCGCATCATGTATTGATTTTGCTAAATTAGTTCTAGCGAGTCCTTTGATATTTAAATTTTCGTGAGCAATTAAGTCATACTTACTGCACAGCCAATGAGCAACCTGATAATGAAATTCTTTTCGGCAACGGCTTAAATGAAGGTGCATCAAAGCTACTTTATGTTTAGCTTTTTTCCAGTTTTTAGAACCCTTGATACGGCGCGACATTACTTTTTGAGCTTGAGCAAGTTTGTCCTGAGCTTTTCTGTAAAACTGCGGGATAGGCACTGCTTCGCCGTCAGATGTCGTCAAGAATTTCTCCAGGCCAACATCAATACCAACGGCAGAATTGACTGAATCTACAGGTAGCAGTTCAGGTACGGTATCATCTTTCATCGAAATACAACAATACCAACCATCAGCTTTTTTGACGATAGTGCATTGCTTGAGTACAAAACCCACGCCCTTCGGGCAAGCTTCGCTAACAGGTAATGGCCGATGCATTACCACAGGTATTGACCCAATTCGACTTAGTTTTAAAACACCGTCAACTAGGTGCGCTCCCGCTTTGGTATTGTTAACCCTGGGGAATACAAATGACCGGAGATCTCCGGGCTTTTTGAAGCGAGGTCTTCCACCACGCTTACCACTGGCGTCTGGTTTTCGCCATTTCTCCCAGGCTTTGTTAAGCCGCTGTAGGTTAACCTGTTGCGTCTCTGCGTAAATTTGTTTGTACTCAGGGAACAACCGCTTAGTTTCCTTGAGAGCAGATTGCTGGGTGTAGTAGTTGACCGGGTGAGGAATTTCACCAATCGGCTCATAAAGTAAGCTACATCTATCAACTGGTGAACGAGTCCTGTTGAGCCAATCAAGCCTTTGCCCTAGAGCATAGTTCCAGTGACGGCGCAACAGTTCTAGCCATCTATCCATCGTGGCTATCTGTTCGTCACTAGGCTTGATTCTGTAGCAGTAGGTTAATATCACTGTGCTATTGTACCACTTACGATCGCGTTCGCGCAGCGTCGGCTCTGCCGAAAGCGTGGCCAGAGGCCAATCGCTTTTAGCGGAAGCTGAGGCCTTTGGCCACGCTTCGCGAACGCTTCATCGCGTTCGCGCAGCGTCGGCTCTGCCGAAAGCGTGGCCAGAGGCCAATCTGTTGAGAACTTCAAGACGCTGTCGGGCAATTCACCGGAGACGAAACCTGATTACGTTGAGCGATAGGCGCGACAGTCTGTGAGTCATAAGTTTAAGTTATATGAAATAAGGCGAGCCTGTCTTACGGTAACTTCTAACCCGTTAAATCGGAGATTATAACGGGAGACCCCTTGCCCGTTTAAGTTGGCAAGGGTCATAGCACTCACAGGCAAAATCGCTACCTCTAGTTTGACAGCTTTACTGGAAATGGTTAACTTAACCGTTGACTGTCAACGGTCAACGCTCAACGGTAAACAAATCAGGTTTGTTGGGTAAAAGCTGGGTGCTTTGTAAAAGCTGGATAAATAACTAGGGAATAATTTGGCAAGCAAGCATATAATAGTCAGGATCTAATAACGTTTATGTCACCACAGAGCAACCACTATGCCCCGCCGCGATGATATTCACAAAATCTTGCTCCTTGGTTCTGGTCCGATTGTGATTGGACAAGCCTGTGAATTTGACTATTCCGGGACTCAGGCTTGTAAAGCACTCCGGGAAGAAGGCTATGAAGTGGTACTGGTAAACTCTAATCCAGCTAGTATCATGACTGACCCGGAAACGGCTGACCGTACCTACATCGAGCCCCTAACTCCAGAAATCGTCGAGAAGGTGATCGAAAAAGAGCAACCATGTGCTTTACTGCCAACCATGGGGGGTCAGACGGCTCTGAATATTGCGGTTGACCTAGCTAAGAATGGGGTGTTGGAAAAGCATGGAGTGGAGCTAATTGGGGCAAAGCTAGAGGCGATAGAAAAGGCTGAAGACCGCCAGTTGTTCAAGGAAGCAATGGAAAGGATTGGGGTAGGAGTCTGTCCTTCGGGAATTGCGAATAATCTCAAAGAGGCTAAAGCGATCGCACAAGAAATCGGCTCTTACCCGCTGATTATTCGCCCGGCTTTTACCCTGGGGGGTAGTGGTGGTGGCATTGCCTATAACAAAGAAGAATACGAAACCATGGCTCAGGGGGGTTTGGATGCTTCGCCAGTGTCTCAAATCCTGGTGGAAAAGTCTTTGTTGGGCTGGAAGGAGTATGAGTTAGAGGTGATGCGAGATTTGGCAGATAATGTAGTAATTATCTGCTCCATTGAAAATGTTGACCCGATGGGGATTCATACTGGGGACTCGATTACTGTTGCTCCCGCTCAAACCCTGACGGATAAGGAATACCAACGGTTGCGGGATTACTCGATTAAAATTATTCGGGAGATTGGGGTTGAAACCGGAGGGTCAAATATTCAGTTTGCTGTCAATCCCCTCAATGGCCAAGTCATTATAATTGAGATGAATCCTCGGGTTTCTCGCAGTTCTGCCCTAGCCTCGAAAGCAACAGGGTTCCCGATTGCTAAGTTTGCTGCTAAATTAGCCGTGGGGTATACCCTCGATGAAATTCCCAACGATATTACTAAACAAACTCCTGCTTCCTTTGAACCAACTATTGACTATGTGGTAACTAAGGTACCCCGGTTTGCCTTTGAGAAGTTTCCCGGTAGTAAACCAATCCTGACTACTCAGATGAAGTCAGTGGGAGAAGCGATGGCGATTGGACGGACCTTTCTCGAATCGTTTCAGAAAGCGTTGCGCTCCCTGGAAACTGGACGCTTTGGGTGGGGATGCGATCGCAAAGAGAAGCTGCCATCTCTCGAACAAGTGCGCTATGGTTTACGAACCCCGAATCCAGAACGTATCTTCACGGTGGGTCATGGTTTGATGCTAGGGATGACCCTAGAAGAAGTACAGGAACTCACAGGAATTGACCCCTGGTTTTTGGATAAATTGGCGGAGTTGCTGGAAACGTCAAAATTCCTCAAACGTAACCCATTGCAGACCTTGAACAAAGAGCAGTTATGGGCAGTCAAACGTCAGGGATTTAGCGATCACCAAATTGCTTTTGCTACCAAGACCTCGGAAGATGAGGTGCGTGAATACCGTAAGCATCTAGGAGTAGTACCAGCATATAAGCTAGTAGATACCTGTGCAGCAGAGTTTGAGGCATTTACACCTTATTATTACTCCACTTATGAGGAAGAGTCGGAAGTGATACCTTCGGATCGGCGGAAGGTGATGATTTTAGGTGGGGGACCAAACCGGATTGGTCAGGGAATTGAGTTTGACTATTGCTGTTGTCATGCATCTTATGCTCTGAGTAAGCAGGGGTTTGAGACAATCATGGTCAACTCCAACCCAGAGACAGTTTCTACAGATTATGATACAAGCGATCGCTTATATTTTGAGCCCCTGACCAAAGAGGATGTACTCAATATTATTGAGGCGGAAAATCCGGAAGGGATTATTGTTCAATTTGGGGGACAGACACCGCTTAAGTTAGCAGTGCCGTTGCAAGAAGCCTTGAAGGTTAGCAGGTTGAAGGTTGGCAACCAACAACTGGTAACCCAAATTTGGGGAACTTCTCCCGACTCAATCGACGTAGCTGAGGATCGGGAGCGGTTTGAGAAGATTTTGCGGAAGTTAGATATTAAGCAGCCACCCAATGGAATTGCTCGCAGTTATGGGGAAGCACTAGAGGTGGCGAAACGGATTAGTTATCCAGTGGTGGTGCGTCCGTCTTATGTGTTGGGGGGACGGGCTATGGAAATTGTCTATTCCGATGAGGATTTGAAACGCTACATGAAGTTTGCGGTGCAGGTGGAACCAGAGCATCCGATTCTGATTGATAAGTTTTTAGAGAATGCTGTAGAGGTAGATGTGGATGCGATCGCAGATGAGACTGGTCGGGTAGTGATTGGTGGCATCATGGAACACATCGAACAGGCGGGGATTCACTCCGGAGACTCTGCTTGTTCTTTACCCCACACCTCTCTAACACCCGTTGCTTTGGAAACTATTCGCACTTGGACCTACCAGCTGGCCAAAGCCCTGAAGGTGGTGGGGTTGATGAATATTCAATTTGCGGTGCAGGGGGAAACCGTTTACATTCTCGAAGCCAATCCCAGAGCATCCCGAACAGTTCCCTATGTCTCCAAGGCAACAGGGGTACCCCTGGCCGGGTTAGCATCTCGGATTATGTCCGGTGAGACCTTGGAATCCCTTGGGTTAACTGAAGAAGCTAGCCCTAAGCACATTGCAGTCAAAGAAGCAGTATTGCCCTTTGAGAAATTTCCTGGTACAGACACCCTCCTCGGACCAGAAATGCGTTCTACTGGGGAAGTAATGGGGATTGACACAGATTTTGGTAAGGCATTTGCCAAAGCAGAATTAGCAGCTGGTCAGCGTTTACCCCTGTCTGGTACAGTGTTCGTTTCCACCAATCACCGAGACAAGCAAAATGTAGTACCAGTGGCGAAAGACTTAATCGAGTTGGGATTCGAGCTAGTGGCAACGGATGGCACTCGCAAGGTGCTGCAAGAGCATGGACTGGATGTGGAGTTGGTGTTAAAACTCCATGAAGGACGTCCCCATGTCTTGGATTGGATTAAGAATCAAAAGATTCAGCTAATTATTAATACCCCTTCTGGAGAAGATGCCTATGCCGATGGGCGGTTAATTCGCCGAACAGCATTAGGCTATAAAATTCCGATTGTGACTACAATTGCTAGTGCTAAAGCAACAGCAGCAGCAATTCGTTCACTACAGTCCCAACCACTGGGAGTAAAAGCTCTACAGGACTATATCACGAATTAGCTTTTGCTCTCACAGCCGTAGGGTGTGTTAGGGACGGGCTCGCCCTAATTTTCTCGGTAGCCAGTGTTAGGATAGCCCGTCCCGTAACGCACCGCCAGGGTTTGGACTACATCTTTACCACTACCATTCTCCTGAAACCTTCTGTTCCCTGTTCCCTGTTCCCTGTTCCCTATAGCTGAAACCCTTGATTTTTGGTTTAACTGGGTAAGTCCCACTAATTTTCCCAATCTTGGCTAGTATCACACAAAAAAGTATCCTGAATCACCTCATCAAAGGAATAAAGACAAGCTTCTGGGAAGGTTCGTATTGGTAAATTAGTTTCCCGCAAAGCCAAATCAATACCTGCTTCATAGCCATCGATCATTGCTTCCGACCGGCGAGACTTTAAGCTCGGATTTTGCCGTAAATGTCGTTTAATTGCCCGACGTTCTTCTCTAATACTCAAAAACCAACTGCGGCTACGATTCTCTGGTTGATACTGCCACTTCAGCAGATGACCAAGCAAAACGCAAAGGCGACTTACCAATTCCCGATATTCCTGTCTTCCCAAAGCTTGAATTTCTTCCTCGAGATGCTGCCAATCAAGCTTAGAAAATTGCTTGTGCTTCAGTGCTTGAGCCTGCTGCTGAGTCCAAGCATAGAAGTCTTGGTCGTATAGGGAAGGTTTATCCATAAACTTGAAAAAGTTATTACAGTTTTTTACATTAACCAAAATACCTATATAGTTTGTTTTATCTTTCCTTTTGCCTTTTGCCTCTTGCCTAAAGTAGTATGTTCATACATTCCAATTAAAATACTACTAGCTGGGACAATCTTATCCATTATAAACCTTTATCAACCTTACACTATCCCTCTGTCCAACCCTCAATCGTTGCTATCAAAATATTCACAAGGGGGTGCTCTATAGCTTCTTTGAACGCATCAATTCCTTCAGCTTCCAAGGCATTTATTACTTTAGCTTTCAGGGTAGGATTACTATTGATTTGTTCAGCGACCTTAGCTACAACTGTTAATTTTTCAATTTCGGTTGTGGTTGCGTTGGTTTGTGAGAGTTGGTTTAGGAGTTGCTGAATCTCTGCTGCTGCCTCTGCCAAATTTTGTTTTTGGACTGGGGCATAGTAGTGATGAGTGCCAACCATTTGGCTGTCATTGACTGTTTACGCGTCACCAAAACCGATTGAATAATTGCTCTGATCTATATTGAATGTACCCTCTTCTGATATGGGTGGACTATCTACTGTGTTTGTGATATAAATATCATTATTCATAGGTTTGCTAGCCATAACCTTGATGATTTCTTTTAGATCCGCACTTTGATGACGATAAATTTGTATTTGTTCATCCTTAGCCTTTAATTCAGCTAGATATTTTTCCTGTAATATTTGAAGTGATAACTCATAATTATGGATGAAATTATTGTGAATTTCTGCTTTGTTGAATTCCCTAGGTATGTTGATGCGAATCACGATCGTACCATCTCCCTTATTCTCAATAGATTGAATTGCTAACTCCTGTGCCCCGCTTTCAACTTTTAGCTTCTGGAATGAGGGAACAAATGCCTGCCAGTTAACTCCATGAATGAAAATCAAATCAAGCGTTTCTAAAGCCTTTTGAAATAACTTACTAAATTCTCCTGGAGCAAAGTTACCGCTATGGGGACGGCGCTCTTGTTTATGTACAATCAGCCTCTAGCTACTCTAGTCCCTAGTAAGGCTCTACAATCTCAGGAATCCCCTGG
>NZ_JAAHFV010000168.1:0-13868 GCF_010672755.1 Moorena sp. SIO1F2 | reverse complement strand
GGGAGATGGGGAGATAGGGAGAGAGAAGAAGTAGTTTTCAATAATTAGGTATAGTTAAAGATAGTTTTGCTCATTGTTATCGAAATTATTGCTATGTTGATAATAATGATATTACCCGATTCCCAATTCTAACTTCTAACTTCTAACTTCTAACTTCTAACTTCTAACTTCCCTACTCCCTACTCCCTTTTCCCTAAAATGCGATCGCTAAAATACAGACGATACAAATTAGATATCAAACTACAATCATTGCCATAGCGTTGCAGTAGTCCCATACTTTCCAACTTGCGAGTGATAGTAGCATCCAGGCGCACCGGGTTGCTGGTACTAACTAATAATTTAACAGCGTCCAGCAATTGGGGATGCTCTTGAATACTAGTTAACAGTTGACGGAGATGACTGCCATAAATTCCGGCTTCTGTGGGGGCATTAGCCAAAAGGGTATCCAGTGTGTTGTCTGCTGCTTGGTGATTTTTGAGATAATCAAAGGCTTGGGACAATAAATCAGGATGTCCCCCCACCATTGCCATCAGTTTCCTTACTGAATCCCCAGACAACTTCAAGCCATAAGCCTGAGCAAAGCTCGTAACCTGCTGCTCAGTAAACTCTAGTAAATCTATCTGTAATCCCACATTAAACGGCGACTGTTCAATAGGTAAGGTAACGTAAACGTCTGTGGCATAAACCACAATCAACCGTAATTTTTTCCAAATCTCTTTACTCTTAGCATCTTCATGCCAACTACGCAGCAACGTCAGAAACCCTTCAGCAATCTCTTGATGAGAAAAGACTTGCTCTACTTCATCCAAACACAAAACTACCGGACTATCTAAAGACTTTAATAAATACTGCTCTAAGTATCGTTTGCAGTTTACCTTGCTGGGTAAACGCTTTTTCCAATAACTGTCTAACTGATCCGACAATCCTAAGTTGTCAGACAGTCGTACACAAAACGATTGTAAAAAGCTATCCAAATTAGTGAAAGGTAGCTCATTCATATTTAAATAAACCTGAGCATAACTCTGTTTTTCACCATGGGCGATAATCTGCTGAATCAGTAAGGTTTTGCCCATTCGTTTCGGTGCTTTAATCCGAATTAACGCTCCCGGTTTTACAATTTCCTGATCACAACGAGCCTCAACAGGTGGGCGCTCAATATATATCTCTTGAGTTGCTCTAGGTCGAAGCGATAAGTTGCACTCGTTTAATACTTGCTCAGCCACTAACTCCGGCTTATAGGTATTAACGATTTCAACTAACTCACAACGACAATTATAACCGTTAGCTTCAATATCAAAATCTTTATATAGATTAGAAATATGCTTTCTTACCGTAGATATATCATAAACTTTCAGCACCTTTTCTCTGATTTCCTCATCTGTCTTGCCACCAACCACCGCCTCCAACACTTGTCGCCTTTTCCAGGGCATGGTCTTGAATTTTTCCTCGAAAGCTTCTTTACTAATCATAGGCGATCGCTGCTAATGGGAATTTAAGCATCTCATATTTTAAAATCTGGCGTAGGGTGCGTTAGGGGGGCCTCATTTTCCGCTTCGTAGCCAGAGTTTTGACACACCGCCCCGTAACGCACCACCGTGTCAAACAGCCAAAATGAGCTTTAGGTAGTCCTATGATTAGTTTAGAGTATTATTGATTAGTTGAGCGAGATTGAGACAATAGTTTCACAAAGTTTGTTTATCAGTGAAAAAATAATCACAAACATCTTCTTAGAGCATCATCCACATGAAGTACCATGAAGTAACCTGAAGTTTTTTCCACACTGAATGCATCTCATTTTTGCTATTTGACTCGGTGGGTGGAACGGGCATCTTGCCCGTTACAATCGGGCGGACTGTTCAACTAGAAAGAGGCGGAAAATCAGGGCTAGCCCGCCCCTGAAGCACCACTAGCAACACATACTAATAAAAAAAAATCGGTCAAAGTTTGGTTAACCAATGCTTGACCGAATTCTAATATATAAACCACTACAATTAAAGCTTAGCGTATCAGCGAACAGCTTATCAGCTATCAGCTTATGGGTTAGGTCACAGGCTAGAAGCCTGTGCCACAAACCTGACTACTTACCATTTACCTCAGCAACTGATTCAAAACAACAACATCCTAACTCAGTAAACTAACCTCCACAAAACAAATTTCACTCATGGTCGCCAGGGGGTCAAAACCCTGGCAAATTACTATCCTAGTCTACGTAAAAATAGCGAATCAAAAAAGTCATAATCTCATCAGGCTTCCCCGTAGGTTCCGGAGTGCTCCACTCGTTGGGATAGGCGTATTTAAGGCCATAAAGGGCAATAATTGTCTTCCAAACTTTTTCAGGAGAACCGGTCAAGATCAGCTTGACTTTCTTAGGTTTGCGACCAGGGTTTTCTGGGGTGTTCTTGTCATCGGAGTTAGGTGGAATGTTCTTGGTCATGAATCGTGACTTCTTTAAATGGTTTATACTATTAATATATTTATAAATTAATATATTGTCAAGGAATTTAGAATTTTTTTTATTATTAAATATGGATATGATGGTAAGATAAACTAGTTTTTATTTGTCTATTTTTTTGGTATAATTAATCTAATAATTAAGCTTAAGCGCTACGCGCACGCTACTATTGCCTATTGCCTATTGCCTGCTCCCTACTCCCTACTCCCTACTCCCTACTCCCTAAAATCGAAGACTTTATACTTAAACTAATTGAAAACTGCTGTAATGAAACAAACCCACTATCTAACCACAACCGTTCAACAAGGCAACCGCCTTGAGATTTCCCTTCCAAATTTACCGGTAGGAGAAACCATAGAAGTTATTTTAATCGTACCTGAAATCGCACAAAATCATTCAATGGAACGCCAAGCTTTTCAACAACTTACCCTAGAAGAACGTCGTCGCATTTTAGCCCAACAAGCAGAAGCCATGAAAGACTATTATCAAGAAAATCAAGAATGGAAAGATTGGATAAATTTTGATAACGAGTAAATCTATATTTTTTAATTCGGTTAGTATAGATTACTGGGTTTTAGGGAACAGGGAACAGGGAATAGGGAATAGGGAATAGAAAAAAAAATCTGTGTATCTGATAGGTAAGCATTCAGTATTCAGCTTTTGAAGAATACCTGTTTTATTCAAAAGTTCCGTAGCTTCCCCATAGCGCATTAGCTGATATAGCAGTCGAAGCAAAACTTAATCGTAAGGTGGGCAGTAATAATACCAATTCCAAAGCTTACCATCGGGATGATACTTACTGCCCACCCTACATCTACTACTCTGTTTTTTTGATAAAATTAATCGTAAGGTGGGCAGTAATAATACCAATTCCAAAGCTTACCATCGGGATGATACTTACTGCCCACCCTACATCTTTTTCCCTATTCCCTATTCCCTACTCCCTACTCCCTACTCCCTACTCCCTATTCCCTTTGCTAAAGGTGGGCAGTAATAATACCAATTCCAAAGCTTACCATCGGGATGATACTTACTGCCCACCCTACATCTTTTTCCCTGTTCCCTATTCCCTACTCCCTACTCCCTACTCCCTACTCCCTACTCCCTACTCCCTACTCCCTACTCCCTACTCCCTACTCCCTACTTCAAATAGCAATCCTCAGCTCGCTTTTAGTTGCAACTGGTGCATATGATCAAACAACTTCCAGCAATACTCCTCAGATATCCCACAGGTAACAGCACCCCGAAGTACCACATCGAAATACCAATCATTAGGAGCCATTTCCCGGTCTAACTTATTCACCACCACATAAGTCCGAACGCCCTGATACAACTTATTTTGACAGTGGACATTTACCATTTCCTGTCGGTAGATACTGTGAGGCACACCTTCCCGCAGATCCAAAGCTTCACTCACCCGCCAAGGTAAATGATACAACACTCCTTCAACCCTTGAGCCAGGAGTTTTCACCACATCCAGCGTGCCACAATTACGACTTGGAGATTTGCTATAAAAACCAATATGATAATCCTTGAGGGTAGCTGTACCAATCACAAAATTATGGGTATCTTCCCCAAGCGATCGCTTTAAATCTACTGGACACATACAAGAGCCATAAGCAAAATAGTAAAAGCCTGACTCTGTGTGAAGTTGGTGTTTTCTGTCAGTGTTTAGCTGGGCAGCTGACATACGCAATCCTAATTCCTAACTTATATCTGAATCTTGGCAAATAAAACCTTATTCTATCGAACAGTCGAGTAGTGGGGAGTGTCAAAAAAAACATTTCAGCAAAAAGAAATCCCACCGTTTCAAGCAGTGGGACAATTATTGAAAGGCAAACTATGGAGAGGTTTACCCTTTAGATATTAGATATAGCGTTTCTAGGAATTATGAGGTACACTTATCAAGTTCAAAGTCCCCCTTGATAAGGGAAACGGGGGATCTCTTTGTACCTCACCAAATTGCAAACCGCTATATTGATTCCATACCAATTTGAGATCAGACCCCTGCTCGAGAACCTATCGATAACTCAGGATCATTACCCAACTTCCCGTTCTGCATTGCTGAATACAGTCGGTTAAGCGCATTCACATACGCCTGTGCTGAAGCCACAATAATATCCGTACTGGCAGCATAACCCGAATAGACCCGTTCATTGTGCTGCAAACGAATAGTCACTTCCCCAAGAGCATCAATTCCTCCCGTTACCGATTGCACCGAAAACTCAATCAGTTTATTAGGCAATTTCACCACCCGATTCACCACCCGATTAATGGCCTTGTACACCGCATCCACCGGACCAGTACCAATAGCAGCATCACTAAGTTCTTTACCTGTAGGTGTTCGCAGCGTAATCGTAGCCGTAGGACTACCATGATCCCCACAGGAAACCTGCACCAACTCTAAATGGAACACTTCCGGTGCCTGGTAAACTTCATCATTAACAATAGCTTCTAAATCCCAATCCGTAATCTCCTTCTTCTTATCCGCCACCTCTTTAAACCGAACAAACGCCTTATTCAAGTCATTGTCCGACAAATCATAGCCCAACTCCTTGAGGCGAGAACGGAAAGCATTGCGACCGGATAGTTTACCCAGTACAATCTGATTTTCCTTTAACCCAATCGACTTCGCATCCATAATTTCATAGGTCAGCTTGTGCTTAAGGACCCCATCCTGGTGAATACCAGACTCATGAGCAAAAGCATTCGAGCCCACGATCGCCTTATTCGGTTGTACCAACATCCCCGTAAGACTCGAAACCAGGCGGGATGTCTTGTAAATCTGACGAGTATCAATAATGCTTAAGGGTTCCTTCGACTCTGGGGGGCGTCCGAAGAAAGGATTAAAATACTGACGGCGGACATGTAATGCCATTACCAACTCTTCCAAAGCCGCATTACCAGCCCGTTCTCCAATACCATTAATCGTGCATTCCAATTGCCTGGCTCCATTTTTCACTGCTTCCAGGAAGTTAGCCACTGCCAGACCTAAATCATTATGACCATGGACAGAAATAATTGCCCGGTCAATATTGGGAACATTTTCCTTAATCCCACGAATCAAGCCACCAAATTCGCTTGGGGTAGTGTAACCTACAGTATCAGGAATATTAACCGTAGTCGCCCCCGCATCGATTACCCGTTCCAGGACTTCGTAGAGATACTCGGGATCGCTGCGCCCTGCATCCTCCGGGGAAAATTCCACATCATCCACAAAAGACTTCGCATAAGCCACCATTTCTGGCGCAATCTCTAACACTTCCTTTCTAGTCTTCTTCAGTTTGTACTCCAGATGAATATCCGAAGTAGCAATGAAAGTGTGAATACGGGCATTAGCTGCCGGTTTGAGGGCATTCGCCGCCGCTTTGATATCATCACGACTTGCCCGTGCTAGACCACAAATAGTTGGTCCAGATTCTATGCCCACAGCTTCAGAAATTTTTTGCACCGCCTCAAAATCCCCAGGACTAGCGTAGGGAAAGCCTGCTTCAATAACATCAACTCTCAATCGTGCCAGTTGGTGAGCAATAATCAGCTTCTCATCCACATTGAGGGTTGCTCCAGGAGATTGTTCCCCATCCCGGAGGGTAGTGTCGAAAATGATAATGCGCTCTGATTGAGGTTGCTGGTTCATAACTAACTCGATTGGTTGATAGTCAGTGATTTGAAGGAAACGGTCGTCAGCCAACTAGACAGAAAGTTTGCTTTGTTTATAATTATAACTATGAATCAATTTTTTCAATTTGATCACGGACATCATTTAGATCAATATAACGGTCAGTGGCATTCCTCAGTTCCCTAGCAATCATCCCTTCTGTGGAAACCACCGTAATATGGGTATTTTTAGAGCGGAGTAATTCAATGGCTCGTTCAAAATCCCCATCTCCACTAAACAAGATCACTTTGTCATACTGTTCGACTGTATTAAACATATCCACAACAATTTCTATATCTAAATTAGCCTTTTGTGAATAGCGACCCGAGTTATCATCATAATATTCCTTTAAAATTTTAGTACGAACCGTGTATCCTAGACTAATTAGAGCATCTCGGAACCCCCGCTGGTCTTGAGGATCTTTGAGTCCTGTGTACCAAAATGCATTAACTAGAGTAATACCAGGCTCATTTTTAAAATAGTCCAAAACTCGCCTAGGATCAAAAAACCACCCATTCTTTTGTTGGGCGTAAAACATATTATTGCCGTCTACAAAAATAGACATACGTTTAAGTGGACAATGCATATTTACTTAAACCTAACAATTTTCTATATAATCTTTAATATAATTTTTTATTCTAGCAGTTTTTAGATAGTAAATTAGTAATTACTGCTAAGACTTAACTAGTTACTGGTAATTAGTGATTTGATTACTACTGATAGAGATGACTTATATGTACTTACCTAGTGAAAGAGTAAGCAATAGGGGGATAATTTCCTGATTTTGAGGATAGGATGCCAAATTTTCCCTCCTCTGTCTTGGTGCGCGTTATAGCAGAAGTCAGAAGTCAGAAGTCAGAAGTCAGAAGTCAGAAGTCAGAAGTCAGAAGTCAAACTCTTGCGCTTACTTAGGTTTGAGACTTTTGTCATGTCCGCGCCTGCCCTGGCGACTGCTATACCATGGCGAGGTTCAGGCAGCGCCTTGTCGCACCGCTTCAGTTAAGTCCTAGGGAGAAGGGTAGCAACTCAGATCGAAACAATTAGGAGTATCAAAGTAGTGGTAGTTTAACGGGACTGGCAAGCTTTTGGGCAAGCAACACACCTAAGCAATTGCTTGCTTTGGGTAGTGCCACAGTTTCTCAAAGCAAGCAACGTCAACCGGTGGGTAAAATTATAGATAAGAGCACCAGTCACTCCAACTCCCAGCATAGAGCTTGCCAGTATTAATTCCTGCCAATGCCAGGGAGAAGAGATTTACACAAGCGGTTACACCAGAACCACAATAAACCTGAATTTCTTGTTTGTTCTCCAGCTCAGTCCAGCGCTCTTGTTGGGATGCTAATGGTTGCAAATAACCATTGCTGTCCGTCACACCATGCCAAGGGTAGTTTAGTGCACCGGGAATGTGACCGGCAACAGGGTCAATCGGTTCTCGTTTACCTAAATAGCGATCGCTTTCCCTAGAGTCTACCAACGCCACCTCTGGCAGATCTTTACGTACTTTCACAGTATTAATATCCACTACCAAATCAGAGCGCAACTGCTCTACAAATATGCCTGGTTTTGTGGTAGGCTCTTGATCAGATACTGGATACCCTTGGGAATGCCATCCTGTCCAACCCCCATCCAGCAACGCCACTTGGTCGTGTCCCAAGTAGCGCAGCAGCCACCACAAGCGGGCTGCAAAAGCAGAACGGGAATCATCATAGGCAATCACTAGGGTTTTTCGGAAATTAACACCAATCGCTGCTAATTTCTGGGCTAACTTCCCAGGTTCAGGCAAAGGATGACGACCGCCATGACGCTCTACTGGTCTCGAAAGGTCCTTATTCAAATCGAGATAGTGAGCGCCCGGGATATGGCTAACTTTATACTGTTCATAGCCCAGGTTTGGATCAGATAGAGCAAAACGGCAATCGACAATTACGATGTGGGGATCATCAAGATGATCACTCAGATACTGACCAGAAACTATAAAAGCTTGTTCCGTCATGTGACATCACGGATTATAAATTTTAGTATTGATTTAGGACAAATAAGCTTTAGCGATATCAAGTGAGTCCAAGGATTTACGCTCCTAGGACTCTCTTCAAACAAAACAAATTAACGTTTGCTTGTTTGGTTGAGATATAAGTTGGTAGTGCTTCCTTTAGAGGGATGAAAACCCCCAGCCATCCGCTGTCAGATTTTCATCCCTGTTTATCCCGCTGTTTGCGGCGGCGATCGCGCCACTCAGCAGCAGTTAGATAAATGATTCCTCCGCTGACCACCACTAATAATCCAGCGGCAGCAAAGAACAACATAGTGATTACGGGATTTTCCACGATACTGTTAAAACCCGTTACGACCCCAGACAACCATTGAGATTGACCAAGTGAACAAAACCAGTACAGAAACCCAGCCTAGTGTCAGAATATCCATAGCAATATATAAAAAAATTACTCAATAACTCCAAATCTTATAATAGTTCAATTTGACACAGCCACCTCCTACAGAAGTGGAATTCATTTGGGAATTATCTAGTTATGGGGTTAACCCCCCGGTCTTTCAGCAAAGCTGATCATCCAGAGTCTGGCTAGGTTTCAGGTCAAGAGTATTTTACCTGGACAGGGGGATAGTGTGACACTTACTAAACTGTCCACAGATTCCTTCAAGAAAACTTGTGATGATCACCTGATCCTGAGATTCGACCTTATGGAAATATTTGTCACACTTCTGTATTATTTTGTAATATATAAAAAAAATAAATAATTATTGTTATGCCTTACGAAAAACTAGACATCTCCACCCCAAAACCGGTGCTGTCTTGGGCGAATCACTCCCTAGCTGCTCAGGAAACCCAAATGGCGAAAAATGTTGCGTCTCTGCCATTTGTGTTTAAGCACGTCGCATTAATGCCAGACGTTCACCTCGGTAAAGGCTCATTAGTTGGGATACTCTTAAACCGTAATTAATCGGGATAAACCCGTACAAAACAGTCAAGGTGCAATTTATTGTGGTCTAAGTGAGAAATGGTCATACAGCAATTGGAGTTAAGCCTGCCATTCATCTATTTAGACGTTCCTGGCATCCCGACCAGGAGTTGCTTGAAAGCCTTAGTTTTGCTATGTTTGGGGTCAAGCCATCCCAGCTCGACTGCATCAAGCAGACTCAGTCCCATCCCTTTCAAGAAACGCGCGGTACGGCGCAATAACACTGCTTGCACCTCAGTTTTATTCATGTACCGGGTGATCTCCTTATCGGTACCACGAACAAGGATATTCTTGGCAGCATTATAGTCAGCCTGCAACACGACCCCGTCAAATCCGGTAAAATTGTCCCCAGTCCTTTTTCCCAATAGGGTGCCATTCCTAGAGTCAATTTGCGACGTGTAACTAGGCTGAACTTCTGTAACAACCGAGCCAGTCCAATCAGCCCATTTCTGCAAAGAGTCCCGCATAGCCCCTTTCATCCAACTATTAAGTTTCCGGGACACGGCTTTAGACTGGCGTTTGTTTCTGATCGGTTGTGTTAAATCTTCTGCAAATACTTTTAAGGATTTTCCATCAAAAAGAGACTTAGAAGCTGCTCCTATTATTGCCGTAAGTTCTGATTGATTTTTTCTGTAACGGCGATTTTCTGTTTTTCTAGTTAGGTTATTTTCGAGTATTCTAGCCGACTTAGCTGGGTCTATCTTTTCTGACTTTCGGTGAAGCGCCCAGAGCTTCCCTCTGTTGCGGTTCTTGGCACATATACGATCGGATTTTTGGGTAGTAACTTTCCCTAGTCCTTTACCGTGAGCTTGCCCTTCTGAATCATAGAAAGCTTCAGTGTAGCCTTTGTCTATCCCAACAGCTTTACGGTTTGCAGGAATATCTATAGTCCCATGGTCTGCTAGGAAGTGAATTTCAAAGTGCCCAATGTCTGTGTTGTATATTAATCTAATCTGACCTTTAATTTTGCGATTAGACTTAACAACTATTTTATTTCTTTTTCCTCTTCTTAATCCAGCTAATTCTAGTTGATAGGTATTGCGGGAGATCCTTTTGCATTTGTACCCTCCTTGTTGATATACTATTTGATTTTTGACCCAAGAGTGCCCTCTCTGGAACTCCTTCCTGACCAGTCGATGGAGAAGTGGGTTATCCAGTAAGGCCAAGGTTTTTAGCTGTTTACAAAGTTCCTTTCTGTTTTTTTTGTTCTCTTTTCCAGGGAACCTTTTGTAAACTTTTTTAATTACCGCTTCAGTGCAAGCAGCTTGTTGAGCCGTAATAGTTTTAGCTACATCACTGACAGTCCACTCCATTAATTTCGATGGCAGTCCTAGTGATTCAGGAGTTCTAAAACTCCTGACTTCTGGATAAGCTTTTTTCCAGTCAAGTCCCCAATGACTAATACTGCCCAGCTTGTTGTAAGATTCAGATCTGACGGTGCCCAGTTTCTTCATCGTGGACAACAACTCAATCTCAACCGGCTCAGTCATCCCCATCACAGGAACAATCTGGGTCGATATTCTTTTTGTTGCTCCTACACTTTTGGGCATTATCAAATCTGAGTCCTATACTTGAATATTACTCTAGCGCTAGCAAAATGTCAATGTCCATTTTATGGTATTAAATACCGATTTATACCTATTTTTTGGGGTTTAATTGCGAGGCTCTGTAATTGCCACCAAAGATGCCATCCTGCCAGCAGCTGTCGGGGTAGATATTGGTTGTTTTACAGGTGATACCCTCGTTCCCTTGGCTGATGGCAAATCCTACTCACTCCAAGCACTAGCCAGCAGTCAGCGAGAAATTATTGTCTACTCCTGCACACAAACCGGAAAAATCGTCCCGGCTAAGGCTACAGCCAAATTAACCCGCCGTAACCAACTACTCTTAAAGGTCGTTCTCGACAACTCAGAAGAAATTAAATGTACTCCCGATCATCGATTCATGCTCAGGGATGGTAGTTACCGGGAAGCCCGCGACCTCAAACCAGGGACATCCTTGATGCCTTTCTACTCCCAAATCGATAAAGATGGTTACACCTTAATCCAGCAACCCTATTCTGGAAGATGGCAAAAGGCAGATGAGATTATCTCTGCCTCTGATATCCCTGCCTCTGATATTCCTACCTCTGAATGGTTAAAATCTCAATTTTCAGGAACAGTACCATCTTTTCCAGGTCAAAGAACAGTCATTGACCACCATATTGATCACCATAATGTTGAGCCTGCCGAGCATCGAAGCTCAAATCTGGTAGGGGGGGCAAATCACAAAGTCGTCAAGATCTTACCACTTCAGGAAAGACAAGATGTCTACTGCCTAACTGTGCCAGAGTATCATAACTTTGCCCTGACCGCTGGTGTGTTTGTTCACAACTGTGGCATGTCTGCCATCAAAACCCCTTTTGTGGCAGAGCAATTGGAGGGCAAGCTCAAGAAGATTCGCTTGGAGATTGAAGCAGCTATTCCCGTTGGCTTTAATGAAAACAAAGATATCGAAAAACCAGTAGTAAACTGGCAAGGCTGGCGTGACTTTAAGGAGCTTCATCCAGGTGTGCAACGGCTAGATGGAAAATCCATGAAACAGCTGGGTTCCCTTGGTGGTGGCAATCATTTCATTGAATTGTGTCTTGATACCGAAAACCAAGTGTGGCTGATGCTACACTCCGGTTCACGGCATATTGGTAATCAGCTAGGTGACATACTCCCACACTGACAAGCGCGGTTCAGTGTGGGCTTCTTACCAACTCCAGCTATTGCTTAGGATACTCGGTAAGCTTTATTAACGATACGGTCAGAAGTTACCGCACTCATGCTGCGCATTGAGGTGTGGGGCATGTCTAGCGGAGGAAGCTAAAGAATTAGCAAAGCTGGCACATACTCACCTTCCTGACCGAGATTTAGCATACTTTGTCGCAGGAACCCCTGAATTTGCTGCCTACTGGCGGGATTTGCAATGGGCGCAAAACTATGCCCGTTACAATCGCGATATCATGATGGCTCGCTTCAAGCGAATTGTAGAGAAACATCTGGCTGGTGGTAAGTCGTTCAAGCCCTTGTTATCAGTTAACTGCCATCACAACTATGCCGAGAAAGAAGTGCATTTCTCCGAAGAGGTTTATGTTACTCGAAAAGGAGCAGTGCGAGCTCGTACCGACGACTATGGTATCATCCCTGGTTCCATGGGGGCAAAGTCTTTCATTGTTAAGGGTAAAGGCAATCATGACAGCTACTGCAGCTGTGCTCATGGTGCTGGTCGTTTGATGTCTCGCAGCAAAGCAAAAAAGCAGTTCACCGTTGATGATTTAGTTGAGCAAACTAAAGGTGTTGAGTGCCGTAAGGATAAGGACGTTATCGATGAAATCCCAGGTGCTTATAAGCCAATTGATCAGGTGATGGCTAATCAGTCAGATCTAGTTGAGGTAGTGGCAACTCTGAAGCAGGTTGTTTGTGTTAAGGGTTGAAAACTATCAAAACTGAATCGAATCATTAACTGTTAACCATTACGTAAAAAGCAACAGAAGCATAAACGTTTCTGTTGCCTTTTTCCTGTTGTCATCTCCCAAAAAAAACAAATATCTACAGACATCAGCCATTTTGGTAAACGTTTATGACTGAGATCTTGCACCATTGTCATTAATCCTAGGGTGGGCAGTGCCTACCAACGCGCTTTGCAAGCTTCATTATCTGTCTGGTGCACTGCCCACCCTACATGAACCAAGCTTATTGAGAATGGTGCAAGATGTGAGTATTACTCGATTCAACACTTGTGTAGTCCGACACCATTAAAGATTACTGTTCACTTAGGATTTAGAACGGGATTTTATAGTGAGAATTACCAAATCCCCCTCCCGGTCAACCCTTAAGTGAATCTGATAGTTTTTTTGTTCCGTGATTAATAAATTTTTATGGTTTTCACTAACTTCTTTCAAGCCATAGTTAATCCAATCTATACCATTTTCCCATTCCGGTGATACTACCCTAATGAATAATCCTAAAAGTAAAGCAGCTTGGCTTTCATGAGAGTATTTATAGGGAATTTTAGTGGCGATAGATGCTTGAGTTATATTGTTAACATTTCCCAGGATATTAATTAATACTGTGCCCCCCGTATTGTTGCCTATCAAATTAATTTGATTGTGAATATTTTCTCCCTGGTTAAAGGTAAAACCAATGGCTTCAAAGCCAGGCTTAATATTGTCTATCCCTATCCCTATCCCTAGTCCAGTTTCTTCATAGTCAGTTATAATAGCTAGCATTAGTTTATTGAGCAGTGAAGCTTTATATACTAGTTGTTCAGAACTAGTTTTAGCAACACTTGATAATGAGTTTTTTGGTTCTGACGTGTCTTTGAACCAACTAATCAGTGATTCTATTGGATTTACAATAATTGTTGATGAATCCGTCAATCGAAAATTGTTGTTTTCGATAAACAGGCTGATTACCCCTAAGATAATTACTAGAGAAGGTAACAGGCAAAAAGTAATAATGAACGATTGTCCATTGAACCAATTTTTAGAATACTGTTCTTTAGTCATTTCCTGCCAAGCTCAAAGTCGCCAAGGGTGGATATTTTATTAGTAATAGACATAGGTGTGAAAACGATTCTGGAAGCGTTACCCCACTTAACCTTAAACCTAATTTCAACGCCTATGTCTAAGGTCGGAGAGACATAGTTATTCGGGTATATATCATCGGTAACTGATAATAGGTAATTGCGATATACAAGTGGTGTTTAATAGCAGCCATAGTATGATCCTCAATTGTAAATTGGCAATTACCTATTATCA
>NZ_JAAHFV010000167.1:0-13879 GCF_010672755.1 Moorena sp. SIO1F2 | reverse complement strand
TAGATAACATGGGTTAGGAAAATGTCCGCCCATATAACCAACAGAGGTTGATACTACTCCCTTCACTTTCCGAAATGCTGCTTCTACTCCCTACTCCCTACTCCCTCAAAAATTGACAACTACTATATAATGAATAAATCCTGAGCAATTATTGAAGAAAAACGATGGAAAAAGCGACATTTGGTGGTGGTTGTTTCTGGGGAGTAGAAGCAGCATTTCGGAAAGTGAAGGGAGTAGTATCAACCTCTGTTGGTTATATGGGCGGACATTTTCCTAACCCATGTTATCTAGATGTATTATCAAGAATAACGGGTCACGCGGAAGTGGCACAGGTGGAGTATGACCCGGAAAAAGTCAGCTATGAACAATTACTTGAAGTATTTTGGTCTATCCATGATCCTACTACATTGAACCGTCAAGGTCCTGATCGAGGAGAACAGTATCGATCGGTGATATTTTTCCACAATCAGGAACAAGAAGTGCTGGCAAGACTGTCAAAACAAAAGCTGCAAGTTTCTGGTAAGTTTGATAAGGATATTGTCACAGAAATTAAGCCAGCTTACGATTATTATTTAGCTGATGACTATCATCAACAGTATTTTGAAAAAAAGCAGAAGTCTTTACGTTAGAAATTTTGAAGCTATCAGTTATCAGCTATCAGCGATTAGCGCTACGCGCACGCTACGCGAACAGCTATTAACGTTTTGCAAAGGCTGACAGCTGACGGCTGACGGCTGACTGCTTACGTCTCATTCAATCGCATCGCAGCGAATTTCAACTATAAATCCATCGGGGTCTTGACACTCCCCGGTCTAAAGACGCGGGGATTCTTGCTTCAACGAGCCAACTTGCTCAACCAGACCGGAATCAGGAAGAGTAGAGGTCAATTCTCCGCAAGGGTTCGGGTCGATGACCCAGGTTCCGGTGTGCCCCACCGTACCCAAAGCTCTGTTCAAAATGTTAATGGCAGCGTTATGGTCCCTACCTAACTGGCAACCACACTGACAGATATGGGTTCTAGTTGATAGTGACTTCTTCACGACTTCACCACAGTCAGAGCAATTTTGGCTAGTGTAAGCAGGATTAACTGCGACAGTAACTCTCCCAAACTTTTGACCAAAATGCTCTAGCCATTTCCTGAACTGATACCAACCTGCATCATTAATAGACTTCGCTAAACAGTGATTTTTTACTAGATTTTTGACCCTTAGATCTTCATAGGCCACCAGGTCGTTAGACCGGACTACGCAGCGTGCCAGTCTCTTGGCATGCTCTTCACGTCGCCTACTTATACTAAGGTGGTGTCTAGCTAATCTATTAATTGCTTTCTTACGATTGGTTGAGCCTTTCTTTTTTCGGGAAACTCGACGCTGATAAAACTTTAACCGCTTTTCCCCAGTCCTGTAAAAACGAGGATTAGGTTCAGTCTTGCCTCTGGAATCGGTGTAGAAATCTTTTAGACCTACATCTAAACCGACGGTCGCATCAGCAGGTTTTAATTGTTCCTTTACATCGACTGAGACGCAAAATTGAACATAGTACCCGTCGGCTCTTTTTACAATCCGAGCTCGTTTTATCTGTTTCTTATCAAATCTCCACAAGTCCCATGTACCCTTGAGCTTAAGTTTTCCAATTCCCTTTTTGTCGGTGAATGTGATCGATTTTTTGTCAGGGGACAACTTCCATCCTGATTGCTTATATTCGACCGAGCGACAATGCTTCTGGAATCGGGGAAACCCTTTCTTTCCGGAGACTTTTTTATTGCAGTTGTCATAGAAGCGGGCGATCGATGACCATGCTCTTTCAGCGGCAGCCTGTCGAGCGGTTGAGTTCAATTCACTGGCAAAATCAAAATCTTTAGCCAAAACTCTACAATATTTGTTGAGGTCGTATTTTGATATGCCTCTATTATCAATCCACAACCTAAGGCAACTGTTGCGGACAAATTTTACTGTCCTGATCGCCTCCTCTATGGCTAAATATTGATGTTTTTTGCCGTAGGCCTTGAACTCAAGAATGATCATCATAAATCGACCTCTTGTGTTGTACTATTATGCTAACACAGCTAGCACAAATCGACAACTACTAGTGCGACTTTCCTCACGGTGGCTAAAGCCACTATGACCCTTCATCCCCGGTTTAAAAACACGGGGTTTTCGGCTTGTGGGGAATTTTCTAAAAATAGATACCTCTGCCGGTAGGACGAGTTACTGGACCATGATCGATAAGAATTTGATTTTGTTTTAGAACTTCTACAGCTTGGTCAAATAACTGAGGATCGATATCAAAGGCGAGATGATTCACCCGAGTAAAGCCACGATGGGGGTCTGGATCCGGTGGTGATAGGTCTGGCTCGGAAAACAAATCCACAACAATGCCATCTGGGGTAACGAAGTTAGTGACTTTTCCGGCTTCGACTAGCGATCGCAAGGTACTGGGCACTTATTCTCCAGTTAGTTCATGTAAACCTAATACTGTACCATAAAAGTGGCGCGATGCTTGGATATCCTTCACATTCAGAGCAATATGATGGACTCGACGGAGACTACCTGGGCTTAGGGTAGGTTTGATCACTTCAGAGCTAGAAACCATAATTGTTAGTTGTGAATTGAACTGTTAATTGTTAATTATTAATGGTTATACCGTTCTCAATTTGCTAATTTAAATTTATTTAAAATCCCGTTTAATGTCCGCTTTTCCTGGTAACATGACCACTATTCCTCAAATATTAGCCCAAGAACTGTCGTTAAGCGCCACTCAGATCGAGAATGCCCTGTCTTTACTGGCTGAAGGGGCAACTATTCCGTTTATAGCTCGCTACCGTAAAGAGCTGACTGGTTCTCTCGATGAAGTTCAGCTACGCACTATAGCTGAGCGCCATACTTATCTAACGGAACTTGAGCAACGGAAGTCAGTAATCCTGAATGCGATCGCATCTGCTGGTAAGCTCACCGATGAACTAAAGGCTAAGATCGAAGCTTGCCAGCAAAAGACTGAATTGGAAGACCTCTACCTGCCCTATAAACCGAAACGACGCACTCGGGCAACCATGGCGAGGGAGAAAGGACTTGAACCCTTAGCGGACTGGATTGGGTCGATGAACACTCCGGAAGTTAAATCAGTATCCTTATCTGAAGAAGCGGCTAAATACATTTCCCCAGACCATAAGCTCAATACGGTAGAGGACGTTCTTCAAGGTGCCTCAGATATTTTAGCGGAAGCTGTAGCTGAAAAAGCCCACTTACGAGCGTACTTGCGGGATTATTTCCTGAAATCGGGAGTATTCGTGTCTCGGATTAAAAAGGATTATCCCGAAGGTACCACTAAGTTTGAAATGTACCGGGAGTTCCAAATCCCAGTTAAATCTGTAGCGCCACACAATATGTTAGCCCTGCTCAGGGGTGAGGCTGAGGGAGTAATAAAGCTGGAACTCTCTTTTGATGAAGACTATGTTATGTCCTACCTAGATTCTGAGGAAATCCACACCAAAGCTACCCTACTGCGAGAGTTTTACCAGACCATGCTCAAAGATGGGTTTAATCGGCTCATGAAAACCTCCCTAACTACGGAAGTACGCGCCGATCGCAAAACCTATGCTGATGCAGAGTCCATTAAAACCTTTGAAGCCAATCTCCGAGAACTGTTGTTATCTGCTCCAGCAGGAATGAAGCCAACCTTAGCCATAGACCCAGGCTTCCGCACTGGTTGTAAAGTGGCTATCCTGGATGAGACAGCTAAATACATCACATACCAGCCAGTGTTTCCCCATCAAGGCAGCCAAAAGCGCGAACAAGCTGCCAAAACCATTAAGAATTTAATCGAAACCTACCAGATCGAGCTAATTGCCATTGGTAACGGTACAGCCTCTCGTGAGACAGACGAGTTTATCTCGGAAGTCCTCAAAACCATGGAGCGCAAACCAATTAAAGTAATGGTGAATGAATCTGGGGCATCGATTTATTCCGCCAGTGAGGTAGCACGAGAGGAGTTTCCAGATTTAGATGTCACAGTCAGAGGAGCGATTAGTATTGGCAGACGCTTACAAGACCCCTTAGCTGAGTTGGTCAAAATTGACCCTAAATCCATTGGTGTGGGACAGTACCAACACGATGTTGATCAGAAATTACTCAAGAAGAAACTTGATGAAACGGTGGAAAGTTGTGTAAACTATGTAGGAGTAGATTTAAATACTGCTTCCGCTCAACTGCTAACCTTTGTATCTGGGATTACCCCGACCATTGCTAATAATATTGTGACCTATCGCAATCAGCAAGGTGCATTCAAGAACCGTCGGGAAATCCTTAAAGTACCAAAGTTAGGGCCAAAAGCCTTCGAGCAGTCAGCAGGATTCCTAAGGATTCGCAACGGGGATAATCCCTTGGATAACACAGCTGTGCATCCAGAGAGTTATTCCGTAGTGAAAGCGATCGCATCGGATTTGCAGTTACCTCTAGCCAAGATTAAACAAGGATCAGAACGGTTCAAGTCAGTAGATTTGAACCGTTACGTCACAGATACCATAGGCTTACCAACCCTAGAGGATATTATCCAGGAATTGGAAAAGCCAGGACGAGACCCCAGGGCTGAGTTTAAGTACGCCACCTTCAAAGAAGGAGTAAATGAGCTAAAAGACCTAAGTCCTGGAATGGAATTAGAAGGAATTGTCACCAATGTGGTAAACTTTGGAGCATTCGTAGATATCGGCGTGCATCAAGATGGGTTAGTGCATATCTCCCAACTAGCTGACCGGTTTGTAGAGGATCCCAAACAGATAGTCAAAGTGGGACAGGTGGTGAAGGTGCGGGTAATGGAAGTAAATGAAAAACTAAAGCGCGTTAGTTTATCAATGCGATCGCACAGTAGTAATTAGGTAAGCATTCAGCTATCAGCTTAAGCGCTACGCGCACGCTACTTGAGGTGCTATCAGCTATCAGCTATCAGCTATTAGCTATCAGCTATCAGCTTATGGGCTACAGATGGTGCTTTTGAATCAAGCAAGTAAGCATTGGTTTAATCTCTGTTACATCAGCTGACGCTTCCATAGCGTCAGCTTTTAGCTGACGGCTGACGGCTGACCGCTGACCGCTAAATGCTTACGTAATTAGCAATCACGGTAGAAATATTGGGTATTTCTTGAACTTCACTGCCATAATACAGGCAAAACAAGATTTGGCCAGAAATTATGAAATTCAGAATCTTAGGAATTAGTGTACTGCTAGCCTCCTTAGGGTTAATCGCTCCTATCAATGCTCAACAGCGCGAGCAGTATCTACAACTCCTGCAAACAAAGGAATGTCGAAGCTGTGACCTGGTAAATTCTGACCTAGCCAGAGCTGATTTGAGGGAAGCAGACCTGAGATATGCTAACCTCCAGGGAGCCAATCTCAGTGGCGCTAACCTTTCTGATGCCATGCTCGAAAGTGCAGCAATGAGAGTTATTGATGGCACAGGGGCAACCTTCCGCAATGCCAACTTAGATTCAGCCTACGCCACAGGGGCCAACATGAGTCGCGCCGACTTCAGTGGTGCTAGCGTAGTGTGGGCAAATTTCATCAGTGCTGACCTGAGTGGTAGCTCCTTTAGGGGTGCTGACCTCAGTAACACCACCTTTCTGAATGCCAACCTCAATGGTGCTGATTTGAGTGGCGCTAACCTCAGTAACGCTAATTTCATTAACGCTGATTTGACTAACGCTAACCTTGATAATGCTAACCTTACTGGTGCGCAACTTCCTAGGTAAATTAGGGACTCCTAAAGTAAATTAGCATTCAGCATTCAGCATTCAGCATTCAGCATTCAGCATTCAGCTAATGGGCTACAGAGGCGTTGCTGAATCTTCCAATGAATAGGAGTAGAGTGGGCATCCTGCCCGCCCGAAAATAAGCATGAAACTGGCAAGATGCCAGTTCCACCCCTGATGCCCATTCCACTGAATAGGAGTAGAGTGGGCATCCTGCCCGCCCGAAAATAAGCATGAAACTGGCAAGATGCCAGTTCCACCCCTGATGCCCATTCCACTGAATAGGAGTAGAGTGGGCATCCTGCCCGCCCGAAAATAAGCATGAAACTGGCAAGATGCCAGTTCCACCAAGATGCCCATTCCACCTCACTCTTAAAATCATTCCATTATTAAGCAATACCAACATTCTTTTATTCAAAAGCTGATAGCTGATGGCTAATAGCTGAATGCTTACAAGGAAAGTCCCTCACCCCATTGATAATTGCTAAGGATTCTTATTGATGCAGCCTGGTTTCTGAACATACTGACAAACGCGCTGGTAAAGGATAGCTCTTGTTCCTACTGGTCCGACTTTAAAGATGACTCTATCCTCTACTTGCCCTCCTGGTATGATCTTGACACCACAGATAGGACAGACTTGTGCGTTTTGTTCAGACATAGCTGTTGGTAAATGAACCTGATGAATTGTTTCTTACCTAATATATAGCTCTGGGCACAGGGAATAGGAAATAGGGAATAGCTCCATTACCTATCCCCTGCGTGGCACAGGCTTCTAGCCTGTGACATACTGCATGAGCTGATAGCTCCGTTAGCTATCCCTGGCGCGTTCGCTTTTTTTAGATCAAACCACTACAAAGTTTACCAATTTACCAGGTACCACAATTACTTTCTTAATCTCCTTACCCTCTAGATATCGCTGTGCTACCTCAGATTCCCGAGCATAGGTTTCTAAAGCTGCCTTATCGGAGTTAGCTGGAACTTGAATAGTGCCGCGAGTTTTGCCTTTGATTTGAATCACCAAGGTAATTTCATCGGCTACCAAAGCATCAGGATCATACTCAAGCCACGGTTGATTGTGTATGGATGAGCTATGACCCAGACTATGCCAAAGTTCTTCAGCAATATGGGGAGCAAAGGGAGCGAGTAATGTAATCAAGGTTTCAATGCCTTCTTTATAGACCGGGGAGTCTTTACACTTAGCATCAGTAATCCCATTACTTAGCTTCATCAATTCAGAAACCGCCGTATTAAATTGATACTCCCCTTCTAAATCCTCAGTGACCTCTTTAATCGCGATATGAATTGCTCGTCGTAAGTCTTTTTCCGGTTTAGTTAAATCACCATTAGACGGGCTAGATTTAGTGCTACCATTAGCGGCGAAATCCGATACTAAACGCCAGACACGATTAAGGAAACGGAATTGCCCTTCTACATCAGCATCATCCCATTCCAAATCTTTTTCTGGTGGTGCTTTAAACAAGATAAACATCCTAGCGGTATCGGTACCGTATTTAGCTACTACATCTTCTGGTGCGACACCGTTGTATTTAGACTTAGACATTTTTTCATAGAATACCGCCAAGGGTTCCCCAGTGTCTGGATCTTTAGGGTCATTGGGATCGATATCTACAACAGCGAAATATTTCCCGGTTTTGGTATTTTTGTAAGCCGTATTCTGCACCATCCCCTGAGTTAGAAGACGTTGGAATGGTTCATCAATGTTTAGTAAACCGCGATCGCGCAATACCTTAGTAAAGAATCGCGAGTAGAGCAAGTGCAAAATAGCATGTTCGATTCCCCCTACATACTGATCCACTCCCATCCAATCATTGGTTTTGTTGGAATCAAACACAGCGGAGTCATTCTTGGCATCGGGATAACGTAAGAAATACCAGGAGGAATCGATAAAGGTATCCATGGTATCGGTTTCCCGTTTCGCTGGTGTACCGCAATTGGGACAAGGTACATTCACCCAACTGTCTAATTGAGCCAAGGGAGAAAGACCACGTCCGCTAAAGTCCACATCTTCTGGTAACTCTACTGGCAGGTCTTGGTCTGGCACTGCCACTGCGCCGCAGTTAGGACAATGAATCACAGGGATCGGGGCACCCCAGTAACGCTGGCGAGAGATTAACCAATCTCGGAGGCGATACTGCACTCGGGCTTTGCCCCAGCCCTGTTGTTCAGCATACTCAATAATTCCGGTCTTGGCCTTGACGGAATCCATGCCATTGAATTGGTCAGAATTCACGACAATGCCCGGTTCGGTGTAAGCCGCTTCTAGAGGAGTGTCATTAACTGTTTCGACATCATCTGAAGTTGGGACAATCACCACTTTGATTGGTAATTGCTTTTCCTGGGCAAACTTAAAGTCTCTGGTATCATGAGCTGGTACTCCCATCACGGCACCAGTACCATACTCATACAGCACATAGTCAGCAATCAAGATCGGGATTTCGTCCCCAGTGAAGGGATTAATGGCTTTACCACCAGTGGGAATCCCTCGCTTGGGCTTATCTTCTGCTGTCCGTTCCAGTTCACTTTGGTTACTGACTTCCTCAATGAAGGCTTCAACTGCAGCCTTTTGCTCAGGGGTAGTGACTTTTGCGGTCAAGGGATGTTCCGGTGCTAGCACCACATAGGTAACGCCATAAACTGTATCTGGACGAGTGGTGAATACACCAATTTTGTTATCTAAGCCCTCATCTGAGCTGTCATCTAAGCCCACAATGGGAAATTCTAGATAAGCACCAACAGATTTACCAATCCAGTTGGCCTGCATCAGCTTCACCCGTTCTGGCCAACCGGTTAAGGTATCCAAGTCCTTGAGCAATTCTTCGGCATAGTCGGTAATTTTAAGGAACCACTGACGCAACAGTTTCCGTTCCACCTTGGCACCAGAACGCCAAGAACGTCCTTCACTATCCACTTGCTCATTGGCTAGCACGGTCTGATCTACCGGGTCCCAGTTCACTGCTGCTTCTTTCTGGTAGGCCAATCCAGCGTTGAAGAACTGTAAGAAAATCCACTGAGTCCATTTGTAATAGTCCGGCGAGCAGGTAGTTACTTCACAATCCCAGTCATAGGACAGTCCGAGGCGCTTTAATTGCGATCGCATTTGGGCAATATTTTGGTATGTCCACTTAGCCGGATGAATCCCGCGAGCGATCGCAGCATTTTCTGCCGGTAATCCAAAGGCATCCCAACCCATGGGGTGAAGTACGCGATAGCCTTGCATCCGGCTTTTCCTGGCAATCACATCAGTAATTGTATAGTTACGGACATGACCCATGTGCAGGTTACCCGATGGATAGGGGAACATGGACAGAGCATAGAATTTCGGCTTGTCAGTTTCTGTGGGGGTTTGGTACAAGCCTTGCTCTTCCCAAATTTGTTGCCATTTTTCCTCTATCTCGGTGGGGTTGTATTGTGACTGCACAAGTGATACTCCTTGGGTATGATTACGCGCTTTAGTTTACGTCAGTTCTGACTGTAGTTCAATTTTGGCACATTCGTTAGCCAATGCCTGATCTAGTATACTTCTTGCGGATGTAGGGAACAGGAAACAGCGGATAAAGGAAAAGGGAAGTCAGAAGAGGGAATAGGGAACTTTGGAATTGGTCAAAAATACTGTTGACATTATAACTATTAAAAATGCTAAGTAGGTGGGCATAAATAAACGTTAAAACTCAAAATCATAAAATGAAGCTGGAATCCTCTATTCATAGGGGTTTCATGATTTTTAATTTCAATCGCTATTTTATACTTAATTACGCCCACCTACTTATTACCGGCTTATTAATTACGATGACTAAAAGCTCGAACGCTTATTCTGGCTACATTTTAGCTTTAATGTTACCCCGTCATCGTTTATTTATGCCCACCTACTTAGTTTAACTTGATGGTAAATAGGGTTTTATTAAATCTATCAGCTGTTTAGTTCTCTGATTTACTCCTAAATCATGAAGGTGATAATCCGTATCATAAAACATAGATTTATCGTACATAAAATCTTCTGGCTTACCAAGAATAAGAACCCCATGACGTTTATAAAAATATTCTATACTTTTAAAAAACTCTTGTTGCTTAGGTTCTTGATAAACATCAAACCATACGGTATTTGGCCAAGTTGCTATTACCTTAATATTATGGCTTGCGCACCAATTTATAAATTTAATAATGCTGCTCATTCCGTGACTTGAATTTATAGATTCATATATCTTATCGTTTGGAGTAATTTTGGCAATAGCTTTGATTTGTTGTTGCGTCATATCAGCTTTTCGATTAGCTGTTTCATCTCCATAATCATTAATAGTTTTAGACTGATAACCTGAATTAATGCGCTGAGGGGTTTTAAATTTAGCTACTATTCCCTGTTCCACACGCTTGAAGGATATTCCACTGATTAAACGAACTTGATCAGTTAAATTAAGTGATAGTAAATATTTCGGATCGCGAGCCAACACATAATCAGTCAAGACATTAGAAGGTTTTCCATCATATGTATAATGCGTATATTCCAGAGGGAGAAGAACTAAATCTCCAGACTTGAGCCAGGAATGAGCACGAGTCAAGATGTAATCAATACCAAGTCCAGCATGTGTACCTCCATTAATACAACTGACTAATGTCTCTTCATGTATTTGACTACAGCTAATGCCAAATAAAGCATTTGATCCAGAAACTATAACTAACTTAGGTTTTTTTATAGAGTTAGCAATATTGGACTTGATAGTGTATATTTCGTCAATCCACCGAGAACTCTCTGTTGGAGTACCAATTTGTAATAATACAGCGAACAGGAAGATTATAGAGCCAATTAACAATCCAGAAAAAATTGATTTCAAATATCTTATGTAAATCATATTTTTAAAAATTAAAGTATAAAAACTCACTGTCAACTGCCGTTAAAATAGTTTTGATAGCAATAAATAAAAGCACTCCTATGATAATACCAAAGGTTTGATTAGGTTGCCACTGCAACTTTTTCCACACTTGACTGTACCAATTTGAATAAGTTTTTACTACAGGTAGATTCAAGGCTGGCTTATATTGTTCCATCCATTGTTGAGAGTTAGGTATTAGCCAGATAAATAAAAACAAAATTATCAGTAATTTTTTAAATGTTACCATTGATGCTGACAAAGATATGCCATTTATGCCGAGCATTGTTTGTACCATTAAACTTGCACTATCAAGATTATCGGCACGAAATAAAACCCATCCAAATACCACAGCAATAAACGTAATAAAACAACTAATAGTCCTACTCCACCAGTTACTCTTTTTTAAGTCATGTCCTAAGAATTTACGACAAGATCGCCATTGATGATTGAGACATAAATAAACTCCATGTAACCCTCCCCACAAGACGAAAGTCCACCCAGCACCATGCCAAAGACCACCTAACAGCATGGTAATTATTAAATTGAGATTGCGTCGCAATTCGCCTTTGCGATTACCACCGAGAGGAATATAGAGATAATCCCGCAGAAAGTTAGAAAGAGTAATATGCCACCTACGCCAAAAGTCACTGATGTTTACTGCTTTATAAGGAGAGTTAAAGTTGAGTGGTAGTTTAATACCAAACATCCGTGCTGCACCGATAGCCATCTCAGAGTAGCCGGAAAAATCGAAGTAAAGTTGAAACGTGTAAAATAAGGCACCACTCCAAGCATCATAAAAGGTGAGTAATTCTCCTGAAGCAGCAGCATTAAAGACTGGAGTAGCATAAAGACCAGCTATGTCAGCAATCAAGACTTTTTTTATTAACCCTATGGAGAAAATAGTGACCCCCACCGCCAGATCTTCAGGGTTAAACCGATAAATCGATTTATTGGCAAACTGAGGCATTACCTCTTTGTGATGGACAATTGGTCCGGCAATTAATTGTGGAAAAAAGGTAACAAATAGGCAGTATTCTAAAAAGCTATAGTCTTGGGTTTCTCCTCGGTAAGCATCAACTAGGTAGGTAATTTGCTGGAAAGTAAAAAAGGAGATAGCTAGGGGTAGTATAATCTGATCAAAATTAAAGGTTTTACCTAGGATAAAACTGACATTGTAAACAAAAAAATTAGCATATTTGAAATAACCAATGAGAGCCAAATTTACGGCAATCCCTAAAACGAGAAGTAACTTGGGGCTAACGGATAATATTAATCGTTTAGAAAGAGCAGAGCCAACGGTATAATTAAAGAAGATGGAAAAAATTAGCAATGCTAAGTAGGGTGGATTCCACCAAGCATAGAATAACAAAGAGGCAGCAACCAAAAAAGCTATTGCTCCTTGATAATAGCCCTTTCTTCCCAGCATAAAAAAGAAGAACAGCGTCAGAGGTAAAAACAGAAAAATAAATTCTGGGGAGTTAAACAGCATGATAGAGTGGTAAATTTAACGAAATGGGTATTGGTGATCCCAGTCACAATCCCGATTATCTTCTTCTAAAATATCGAGGATGGATTCCGGGACAAATTCTTGATTCCTAATTTCCCGTAGCCCTTGGATAATGTCGGACACAATCAAATAGTCCTCCATATCCCGACGAATCAAATCCCGGATGTATTCACTAGGCGTTGCATAGACATCATTATCGCTTGTCCGCATATCAACATAGCGGCGTAGTTTATCGGTTAGCTGGATATTCAGGTTGCTGCTCATTGCGATTCTTTGTATGGGAAGAAACCTTTCATCACTCTAGCACCAATGGCATTAAACAAGAATATTTGCCATTTTGAATATTAACACAAGAGAAACAACATTCATTACCCATTAAGGTTAGGACATTTATAAGAGCAGGAAAAACTATTATAATCAGCTATTGCTAGCATGCCTATTGCTAGCATGCCTTGCGCGTAGCGCTATAGCTGATAGCTGATAGCTGATAGCTGATAGCTTACGACTAGATTTTTTTAGCAATCTGAAGAACAGACAGATAGGAAGTTTCGAGACTATTGTCCACTTCTAGCTCTAGTATTTCCTTAATCCCTTGAAACAAAGATTCTCGCTGCTGGTGGTCTAAAGCTATATAAGGTGACAAAGTACTCAAAAGCGCTAGATAATTATCAATACTATAGGTAACGTCACACACTAACTGTTCCGATACTAAGTCTTGGAATTTACCCGAATTACCATTTTTTGCAAATTTGCTGAGGTTCTGTTGATGAGTTTCTATCTCTTCACAGGGTTTCAGAGAGGGAGCGTAAGTTTGATAGACCTGATTCAACAGTTGGCAAACTTCATGGTTCGGTTGAGGGGGCGTATTCCATAGCAAAATCAGAAACCCATTATCTTTTAGAGCATCAGCTGTTTTTTGATACCGGATCTCTTGGGAAACCCAATGAAAAGAAGTTGCTGCTAACACAGCATGGAATTTACCAGTTTCTAGCTCCCACTCTTCAAAGGTACTATTGATAATTTCTACATCTGGATATTGGCTACAGTTATGTCGCGCTAGCTGGCAAGATTCCTGGCTAGGTTCAATAGCAACGATAGAGAAGCCCAAGTCAGCAAATGCTGTCGTAGCAATCCCCGGACCGCATCCCACTTCAAGAATAATCCCATCGGAAGGAAGTTGGGCTAACTCCACAGCACGGTTAATCAGTTGCTGAGGATAGCGTGGTCTGGCCTGGTCGTAAGCCTCTGCAACCGAAGAATACCAAATTTTTTTCTCTTCCAAGTCTTTAGAGTAGATAGCTTGGAGTAGTTGTTTAATGTCTTTCATCTAGCATTTTTAGTTTAGATGTAAACATAATATTGATGGAATAAGGGAATAGGGAATAGGGAATAGGGAATAGGGAACAGGGAACAGTGTCAATATATCCCATGATTTTTGGGTTTTATGATAAATCAGGATTGATTTTCATGATATATTTAAATATCATAATTTTCGTTGTACAGTCAGCTTTATGAGTTTTTTCACTCGAAATTTAGCATAAAAGGTACTGCAGAACAAAATCATGGTGCGTCGTTACTAGTTTTGCCGACTCCTTTAGCATGATTTATCCTATTGAGTAGGGAGCAAAATGCTCCCACTACCAAATCACTCATAATCTAGGATTTTTAAATATATCATGAAAATCAATCCTGATTTATCATAAAACCCAAAAATCATGGGATATATTGACACTGTTCCCTGTTCCA
>NZ_JAAHFV010000166.1:0-14086 GCF_010672755.1 Moorena sp. SIO1F2 | reverse complement strand
GTCGTCGAAAAGCGGCTCCTCAACGACGGCATCAGCCGGCTCGACATCGGCCGTGAGGCGTTCATCGAGAAGACGCAGGAGTGGAAGGACGAGTACGAGGCTCCTGTAGAAATCCAAGTGAGGGATTGGAAACTACCTGATACTATGACACCGATTGATTTTGGTATGCCTCGAGTAATTAGGTCTACCTTTAAGCATTTATATATTCGGCTTATCAAAGAGCCCATTAATGCTTATGGTAAAAGCTAGACAGTCATAGGTATTTGGTAAAATTTGCTACAACACTATCCTAGATTAACCAAGTAACCTAGAGTTACCCTCCGATTGCTTAACCATCCCGCCCTATTGCTAGCGGCGGTTTTTTATTGATTAGTAATCAGTCATTGGTGAATACCAGAAAACTTGTGACTGGCCACAAAGCACTTATCACCAGCTTAGTAATTACTAATCACTAATTACTAAGCTGGTGATTGGTGAATACCAGAAAACTTGTTACTGACCACAAAGCGCTAATCACTAATCACTAATTACTAAGCTGGTGATTGGTGAATACCAGAAAACTTGTGACTGGCCACAAAGCACTAATCACTAATTACTAATCACTAATTACTAATCACTAAGCTGGTGATTGGTGAATACCAGAAAACTTGTTACTGGCCACAAAGCACTAATCACTAATCACTAATCACTAAGTAGTCATTGGTAAATACCACAACACATAGTCCAACTTTGTATAATTAAGTACTGTCTAGCTGGACTATTGGTCAAGTCCAGCAAACAGTGATAGACTTTCTGCTTACTTATAAGAGACCGAAGGTGGCATTTAAAAAGTCAAACAGCCTGATGCGTCTAGGTTTGAGGAAGTTGCGATTAGCCCGAAGGGCGTTGGCTAGCGAACGCAGCCATGTATACTTTGACCACTCAGCTATCAGCCATCAACAGTTACCCTCGGACGTTATGGCCACTTGGGAAGATCCAGTAGGGGATTTCCGCTTTGGTTACAATAATGACTATCTCTCGTTTATCTAAATTGGTGAGGACTCTGGCTACCTCACCTTTAATTGTGAATACATCAGTACTTTCCCCTGGATGCAAAGTTATCAAAAGGTGTTAGGCAAATATCTGCCTTTTGAGCAGGTATTTGCAGCATTGAAGACAGCAGCAAAGAAGGGGATGAATGCTTTCTCGTTGCCGGATACTGACCCAATCAAAGCTAAACTTCGGCTTCTTTGTAAAGAAGCACTGACTGACCAGGGCATGGGGGTGATTTCTATAGGTATCTAGGAGAGTTTCCGTCCGCCAAAACCAGAGCCTCCAAAATATGATCCCATTTGCTTGGAAGCAGCACCCATTAACATAGAAGTGTCAAAACTTGGTAAACTGAAACCTTTGGACAGCCATGTCAGAGCTTACACTCTCTAAAACTATAGTGTCAATGCCAGTGGCAGCACCACCTACTCAGGCTGAGCTCCCTTGTGATGATGATATACCAATGGAAACCGCACGGCACAAAGCCCAAATGGATCTGCTCATTTATACCCTATCGCCTTGGCTAGATAATAGGTCGGATGGCTATGTCGGTGGTAATATGTTTGTTTACTACAGCGTTGCCCAACTCAAAAATAAGGACTATAAAGGACCAGATTTCTTTGTTGCTCTAGATGTACCCAAGGGAGAGCGTCGAAGCTGGGTGATTTGGGAGGAGGAAAAGGCTCCTGACGTGATTATCGAACTTTTGTCGGCAAGCACTGCTGAGCGTGACAAAAACGAGAAAAAACAGATTTATCAAAATCAGATGCGTGTGCCAGAGTATTTCTGGTTTGATCCGTTTAATCCAGATGATTGGGCTGGATTTCATCTCCAAAATAGAGTTTACCAACCGATAGAACCTAATGAGCAAAACCAACTGGTATCTCAGGCATTAGGTTTGAGCTTGGTGCGTTGGCATGGTGAGTATAACGGCATCGAAGCAACTTGGTTACGCTGGGCAAATTTGGATGGGGAGTTACTGCCCACTTCTGAGGAAAAAGCTGAGCAAGAACAACAAAGAGCCGATCAAGAACAACAAAGAGCCGATCAAGAACAACAAAGAGCTGAACAAGAACGGCAAAGAGCCGATCAAGAACAACAAAGAGCCGATCAAGAACAACAAAAAGCCGAGCAAGAACGACAAAGAGCTGATCAAGAACAACAAAGAGCTGATCAAGCGGAGTCTCAGTTGCAGCAGGTGGCGCAGAACTTGTTAGAGCAAGGGATGACGGTGGAGCAGGTGGCGAATTTAACAGGTCTGTCTGAATCTCAGGTGGCAGAATTTGGTAACTAAAAGGAGGGTTTTTCTGGTTTTCTTTTCCCTTGGTGGGTGGGCGCACGCCCTGCGCCCCTAAGGTGGTACTTTGATTGACCTGAGGGTCCAATTATCTCCTCTTTGTGCGATTGGCCGTAGGCCACGCTACGCGATCGCATGACTTAATTGAGTACAAATGTACCAAATAAGAGAAAATTAAGAGAAAATTAAGAGAAAATCCGATCAGTGTTGGCAATCGAGATATGCGATGCTAAGCATTGAGCCGCGACGGGAACGCATTTACACTCCTGTCTATTGTGTTGGAATCGATAACCAAGATCCAAATTAACGCTGACGGCTGATAGCTGATATCACCTCAAGTAGCGTGCGTGGCACAGGCTTTGGCCTTGGCCTTTGGGCCACGCGGGGCGCGTTTGGCCACGCTGTGCGAACGACGCGCTTGAGGTAGCGCATTAGCTGACGGCTGAATGCTCACCATCGTGAGACAATAGACCATTAGTTAAGCAAATGACTTCAGTGACACCTCAACCTGCCAAACATAAAAAAGCGAGAGCCTTAAAACCAAGTAGCCGACGCCCTGCCAAGGAACTGTGTAGCGAGTGTGGACTTTGTGATACATACTATATCCATTATGTCAAGGAAGCTTGTGCATTCTTAAACCAGCAAATAGCTGACTTGGAAACAAAAGCCCATGGACGTAGCCGCAATCTAGATCATCCAGACGATTGGTACTTTGGTGTTAACCAGAAGATGATCACGGCTAAGAAGATTAACCCCATAGAAGGGGCGCAGTGGACAGGAATTGTCAGTACCATTGCCATGGAAATGCTCAAGCAGGGTAAAGTTGAAGGTGTAGTCTGTGTCCAAAACACTAAAGAAGACCGCTTTCAGCCAATGCCGATCATTGCTCGTACCCCAGAGGAGGTGTTAGCAGCACGGGTGAATAAGCCTACCTTGTCTCCTAACCTCTCTGTGTTAGAGCAAGTGGAACAATCAGGGATGAAGCGATTATTAGTAATTGGTGTTGGCTGCCAAATCCAAGCATTGCGATCAGTGCAAAACGAACTCGGTTTAGAAAAACTCTATGTTTTAGGTACGCCCTGTGTCGATAATGTCAACCGTGAGGGGTTGCAAAAATTTCTAGAAACCACCAGCCGTTCACCAGAAACAGTGGTACATTACGAGTTTATGCAGGATTTCCGGATTCACTTTAAACATGAGGATGGCTCGATTGAGAAAGTACCGTTCTTTGGCTTAAAGACTAATCAACTCAAAGATGTGTTTGCCTCCTCTTGCATGAGTTGTTTTGACTATGTAAACTCCCTAGCGGATTTAGTGGTAGGTTACATGGGAGCTCCCTTTGGTTGGCAGTGGATTCTCGTTCGTAATGACATTGGGCAAGAATTGTTGGATTTGGTGCAAGACCAGTTGGAAACTCAACCAGTCATGTCAAAAGGCGATCGCAAACAGGCAGTGCAACAGAGTATTCCTGCCTATGACAAGGGAGTTACGTTACCGATGTGGGCAGCAAAAATGATGGGAGTGGTGATTGAAAAAATAGGTCCGAAAGGATTGGAGTATGCTCGTTTTTCTATTGACTCCCACTTCACCCGCAACTATTTATATCTAAAGCGCAATCATCCAGAAAAGTTAGAGGCACATGTGCCAGAGTATGCCAAGCGGATTGTAGAACAGTACAAGTTGCCAGACTAAAAACTGAGGGATTGCTCCGGTTCGGTAGAGTAAGCGATCGCGTGCCTTCCAACTCAGCTACGAGAGAAATTCTAGGTAATGGGTAATGGGTAATGGCGATGCTGATCAGCAAGCGATCGCAAAGGCTTGAGCTGAAATAACAACAATAGCAGCACTAACTCAATCCCCAATGATCAATGACCAAGCTGACGGCTAAATGCTTAGGAAAAGTCAGCAATTACTGTTCATTGGACAGGAGATCAGGGAACTGTATAAATGTAGACCTAAAGATTGGTCAGTTTAACCCTGAAGATCTGGCGGTGGGGGTAACTATTTTCTCCATAGGGTTAATCAAAAAAGTCTTGATTGCTGACACAGCTGCTGTTTATGCTACTCCAGTCTTTAATGCTGCTGCTTCAGGAGAATTGCTCACCTTTTATGATGCTTGGAGTGGTGCCTTATTTTACACGTTCCAACTTTACTTCGATTTTTCCGGCTACTCTGAGATGGCTATCGGTGCAGCACGGATGTTTGGTATTAAGCTACCACTGAACTTTAACTCTCCTTACAAAGCAGTAAACATCAGCGACTTTTGGCGTAGGTGGCATATTACCCTTTCTAACTTTCTGCGGGATTATCTCTATATTCCTCTCGGTGGTAATCGTAAAGGCGAATTGCGACGCAATCTCAATTTAATAATTACCATGCTGCTATAGATTTGGCATTAGCTGTAGTCAGATACATAAAGAGACGTCCATAAGTTGTCTTAATGGAGCTACAACTTTTCCACTTGGTATTGATTACATCTTGACTCGTTCTCGTTCCTGGCTCAAACCTGGAGATTTAGTTCTTCTTCCTCTGGAATATGAGCATTATATACATGATGGAAAACCTAGTAATCTCTTTACTGATTATGTGTTGAGTCGGGATCCGGAATATTTACTATCACTGAATTTAATTGATCAAGTTCGTTTTATCAGTGCAATATCCTTGAAGCGTGTGCAACAGGGAATAGTAGCTAAATTTAAAACCCTTCAGTCCAGGAATTCAGCTTATCAGTCTCCAACTATTAATGAGTATGGAGATGAAACAGCTAATCGAAAAGCTGATATGACCCAAAAAGAAATCAAAACTATTGCCAAAATTACTTCAAACAAGAAGATATCTGAATCTATAACTTCAAGTCAGGGAATGAGTAGCATCATCAAATTTATAAATTGGTGCAAAAATCAGAAGATTAAGGTTATAGCAACTTGGCCAAATAGAATCTAATTTGATGTTTATCAAGAACCTAGACAGCAATATTTTTTTCAAAGTATAGAATTTATCAAATTTAGAGAGTTTTTATTCTTGGTAAACCAGAAGATTTTATGTACAGTAAATCTATGTTTTATAATTCGATTTAGCACCTTCATGATTTAGGAAAAAATCAGAGAAATCAAGAGCTTATAAATTTAAGAAAACCCTATTTACAATCAAGTGAAACTAAGCGAAAATGCTCCTGTAGTCTAATATCTGTAGAGTTCAGAATTCAGAATTACGAATTGAGCTGGAATATTCCTGAACTCTGAACTCTGAATTCTGAATTAAGACCCCATTAATGAGTCTTTGGAGTCTCTTGGTGATGCCCCTATTTCTTCAGTCAATTGAGAGAGTTTAGTCGTTTCTGATTTAGGAATAATCACCGACTCTATACTCTCCCCCTCATCCAGTCGTTTAGCCACTTCTAGAATTGTATCTGCGATCACTACCGGAATCCTTACTGCTTTCGTTTGACCCAGATTCCACTTCGGCTTGCGACCACTATTTTCTCGATAACCACCACGGGGCATAACTTTACCTCACCTCTGAATCTGAAATAGTACGTTTTCCTTATATTCTACAATCTTCGGTTACTTCAATAGCTAGAGCTTGTAACACTTAACTAGTTAGTGATTTTTAGACAAAACCTGGTAATTGTAATTTTTTTTGCTATTCCGTACTTTTTATGATCAAATAACCCTATAAATTTCAGCCAATGAGGTGTCCTAACTGGAAACTACCAAAATTTATGAAGTCGCTTTAACTGATATCTTGCACCATTTTTAGTAGCCCTAGGCTAGAAAGAAACTTGAGTCCACTTAGGTAGGTGGACTTGGTTTGTCTAGCCAAAGGCTTTCGCCTAAGAGCCGACATTTCAGACTTGACGAATGGTGTATATATCGATTCCCAATAATTAGCCTAAAATAAACTGGATTTGTTAGCTAGATTAAGGGGATATCATAGTCTGTTATTCTTTCCTGTTCTGTAGCTGATATCCCGATCTCCCCATGACCTGATCTGATCACCTGATCACTTTTGTTGCCAGACTTTTAGCCAATTAGTTAGTGCTTGGGGCATTTCTGGATCTAGGGGTCGTTTCATAGCAGTAACAAAATCTTCATCTGGGTCACCTAATCTTCTGAAGCTGTGATCCAATCCAGGAAAAATATGAGTTGTCACATTCCTATTTCCAGCATCGATAAGTGCTTGCTGCATTTCTTGAGCTTCTTCTGGAGGTGTATTGTGATCCAAGGCACCGTGTAAAATTAGTACTGGGCATTTGACCTTGTCCACAAATAAATAGGGAGGATTGTCAAAATGCTCTTGAGCCGCCGGTAGGTAAGAATTAAAAGACCAATCTTCATCTCCGATGCGAAAGAACTCTTCACCCCTTTTTGCGCTAGCAATAATTTCATCAAACTGTTTGTATGTCCAATAAATTAATGGCATGTTTTTCTTGAAATTTTTGATAGTTGTACTATCTAATTTTTCAAAGGCTTCGGCTTGCCATTTGATTATCCCTTCTAGGTTGTTATAAATGCCACCTTGCCAAACAAAAAAATTAATGTCTGGGTCAGACGCTGCTAAAATTAAAGCAATTACAGCCCCTTCACTTTGACCAAGAACTCCGATTCTACTGCTGTCAATCTCAGGAATACTCCGCATCCATTCCAATGCCATCCGAGCATCATCTACCAAGTCAAATAGTCGAGTAGTATTAAAATTTCCTTCGCTTTGACCACATCCTCGCTTATCGTATCTAAATGTGGCTATCCCGATTTCCTCCAGAATTCTAGCTTCATCCCGGAACAGGTTTCGCTCTGGTAATGGTTTAGGAAACCAATCGGTTTTTGAATTATCTATATTTCCTTCTCTTGTCTGAGGAAAAGACCCTCCAATGAATAGGCAAGCGGAGGGCTTTTCCACACCTTCTGGTAGGGTAAGTGTTCCATAAATCTTTGCACCCTTGGATTCAAAGAATTCTTGTCTTTCCATTTTTAAAAAATCCTGATCATTCTAATTATCATTATTGGTAGCAGGAATAAATTAAATTGGTATTAGTCATTTACCGCTCTAATGGGAACTTGAACTTCACTGCGCTTTAGGGGTTCCGGAACAAAGGGAGAATCATAGAAAAAGCGACGGGGTTTACCAACGACGGTATACTCCGAGTGTTGGGCTAACCATTCCTTCAACTGCTCAATACTTTGTTGGTAGCTGATATAACTATAGCTACCTTTCATCCCAAGGCTGACTACTGTCATCGGTGGTATGTCTTCTACCTGAATATTCTTTTCAATCTGCTCAGGAGTGATATTACGGCGGTGGTATAGAAATGATACATAGGCAACACCAAGCTGAGCAAGGGAATCTCCCTGACTACTTTCCAGGGTACTGATCGGATAACGAGTTTCGACCGGAGCAGTCATGGAAATATCGTTAGAGCTAATATGACGGTACAGGGAGCCAAAAGCACGATTAGCTGCCTCAGACAGCTCCCCAGAGTAGGGTACTGTGGCAGCGCGATAGGCAGGGTAGTGTTTGATTTCGATTTTGCCAGCTGGGGTAGGAGGTGGAAACCCTTCTGGTAGGGGAGCAGAGGCAGCACTGAACACTCTCCATCCCAGTAAGACAATTGCCAGTAAGCCTACAGGCAAGAGAAATTTGGATAGCTTCATCAGGGAGCAAAATTAACTAACAGTGGAAGACTACGCCTTGTTTAGCAAGTTCAAGATCATTATAGTTATAAGAAGAAGGAAAAATTACGAATAACAAAAAGCGACTTGAGCATAAACCAACTAACTAACCGGACTTGATCAGCATTTCCAAATAGATAAGGAAACCAAATCCTGATTTCGGATAACACCAAAAAATCATCGGGTTGTCTTGATGCAGTCGCTTTTTTGATCAATACTAGTTTCACATCTCCTTTTAAAAGCCTATAACTAATGAATTACTGGTTGATGAAGTCGGAACCACAAGTCTATAGCATCACTGATCTGGAAAAAGAAGGTAAAACAATTTGGGATGGGGTTCGTAATTACCAAGCTCGAAACTTTCTGCGTGAAATGAAGGAGGTAGACTTGGCTTTTTTCTACCATTCCAATACTAAACCCCCTGGAATTGTGGGCTTAATGGAAATTATTAAAAGTGAAGTAGTTGACCCGACTCAATTTGACCAAACTAGCCGTTACTACGACCCCAAATCAAGTGTTGAATCTCCGCGCTGGCATACTGTGGTAGTGCAATTTGTCGAGGTTTTTACCGATTTGCTAGAGCTTTCAACCCTTAAACAGGAGTTTAGCGACCAAGAGCTATGGGTTACTAGACGTGGAAATCGACTCTCGGTGATGCCAGTTTCTCAGACAGTAGCTCAGAAAATTCTAGGCATCACTCAAGCCAAAAATCCAAGTCAAAGGTAATATTTCAGGCCGATTAATGAATGATAAACTTGTCACGAGCAGTAAAATGGCGAAGACGCCTAAGACTTTGGGGGTTATTAACCCTAGCACTTTTTTTGTGTGGCTGGCTGCTAATTAATACTCTGAGATTGCAGGCAGCAGCATCAGCACCTGTGGATACGTTCTTTGTCCTAGGGGGGAGTATTCGTCGAGAAATCCATGTTGCTGAATTAGTCAAACAGCACCCAGACAAGCGAATTCTGATTTCTCATGGATCCCCAGACCCCTGCATTTGGCTAATTTTTCAGCGGGAGATGGCATCTTCGGAACAGGTTTGGTTAGAAAAGTGTGCTAATTCTACCTTTGGTAACTTTTTCTTTAGCTTCTAGCAAAAGAAGCCCCACAACGAACATTCGCAGCATGAGTGTGGGATGAATTTTGCACAAGATATTTATGTAATAGGGAACAATTACGATTGAAGATCGTCTATAATAAAAGAAGTAGGGAAGACAAATTAAGAGCTAACCGCCACCTACTTACTAAAAATAGAACTTATTTATTGTTCCGGCGCGGAGGGGCATCCAGTGTCGTTAATAAAGCTTACCGAATATCCGTTCCCGTTAGGTGGAGTTGGTAAGAAGCCCACACTGTAATCTTTGATAAGCGTGTGGGAGTATGTCACTATCCCAATTTTCCGGCGTTGGGGTGTTCGTAGGGTTAAGTTAATTACCTCTTGCACCCATCTACCACGGGCTCAGTGGATGGCGCAAATTCTACTGGGAGCTCATGGGATTTGGGTAGACACAGATTTGGTGCCAGAGAAAGGTATTCCTGGTAATTCAGAATCCCCTCTCAAAACTGGGATAGACATTGCTCGCAGCTTGGTTTGGGCGCTGCTGTCTCAAGTCATTCAACCCCGATGCTCTGATCTAATCCAGCTCACGGATGTAGACATGAAGGCTTGGGGTGAGTCGGGTTTCAAGTGTGAGCGTCAGGGCGGAATTTCCTCAGGTGCGACCCGTGGCGAATTTATAGCAGAAGTCAGAAGTCAGAAGTCAGAAGTCAGAAGTCAAACTCTTGCGCTTACTTAGGTTTGAGACTTTTGTCATGTCCGCGCCTGCCCTGGCGACTGCTATAATTCTTAATGGGTCAAGCGCACCTAGGGAGATTTGATCTCTACTGTCATTGGTGCAAACCAAAAGCAACAATCCCCGTCTCTGAGCGAGCGGAGATTGTCAATTAACCCAAAGGTTCAACTGAGCCATTATTTGACTATGCGCTTCCAGGGAGCAAAGCCATTTTCAACACCCTTCAGACTAGCAGCTAAGCTGGGGTAATGTCGGAGCACAACACTTATGAAAGTGTTCTTTTCAATCCAGTCCAAACCGAATTGAGTATAGATTTCGGCAGTGTAATCCTTGGTAAAGAAGCGATCGCTTTTCAGTCGTCGGGATGCCATCAGAATGAATATCCGAAAGGCGGTATCGCTGAAACCAAATCCCTTGGGAGGATTTTCGGCAAACATACCTATCATTAGGTCTACACTATCGATATCATTGTTGTAAACCTCCCGCAATTCTTTCGCCCATTCTGGCTTCTCAGTGATTTCCTCGAAGGATTTAACTCGATCGCGACCAATTAGTTCCCGGAACTGGTTGTAGCGGGGAACCCCTCGCTCCCGGTCTCGCAGGATATCTACAGCAGCTAAGTCAAATACTTCACCGTTGTCCCTCACTAGCTGCTGCAATTTCTTTGGATAATTGTAAAGGGTGACAGCACCTGGGTGGCTGATTCCGAAGGTGTAGAATAAATCAGCTATATCTACCTGTTCTAGAATGGCACGTGAGCGCTTGCCAGAAACTTCAAAAAAGTCTTTCGTCAGCAGCTCTTTACCGTCTTTAACTGAGTAAAACGGGAATTCATCAGGGATGAGGGGATGCATCCGATACACAGAAACGAATTCTTCGGTGAGGTAGAACGGAGCAGTATGGTGGTCAGTGGCTGAGCCGATAATGCCGCTGACTGCTTCACTGTCCCCAAGACGCCCAAAGCGATTTTTGAATTCCTGACCTAATAGACCCCACCAATTAGCTCTCATGGCAACTTGCAAGGCGGGATGTCCCAGGATGCCCGGAGTCCATTCCACAGTATGAATTTTAGCCAGCAAGGCAGCATTAATCAGTCGAGCGTGGTCGAACAGGTCATCATCTGTCCAGTCAGGATATTGTTTTTTCAGATGATCACAGATAGTGTTGTGCTCTTTGACGAACAGGATATGCAACATGCTCAGTCCTATCCACCAGTTATCGTCAAAGCCCACAATATCGATTCCATTCTCTGGGTTGACAGGTAACAAACCGTCATCACCAATGATCATCTTACCATCGACATGGCTACGCACCTTATCGATAGTTTCCTGATAACTGCCATAGATTTGGGAAGCATCCCACCAGTGAGTTTCTCTGTTGATAAAGGTTGGGGGATTGTTGGTATCGTCTTCAGAACGAGTAGGGTCTTTTGGAGTTTTTTCGATTTCCAGAGGTCGATGCTCTTCGGGCCAGGGGTCATCCTGTTCCAGAGGAATCTCGATTTTTTCCTGGGACTCATTATAGCCATGAGAAAACCAATCGTGGGTCTGGAATTGAATCCAGGCTGCAGCTGTTAGGTTTAAGGTCGAAGCTGGTACAAATTCATCCCGGGTCAATAACTTCCGACTGATCGTACGGGGGTTGGGATTGAGTAAATTCTTTTCGTCGGGGTATGCGTATTTCAGGGCTACATTGCGTCCAAAGCGGGTGCCAGCCATCCCCATTTTGGGATCATTGGGGTCATTAAATGAACCATCCGCTGTACGAATTTTAAGATGGCGACCATCAGGACTAGGAGTCGGTTCAGGGGGCTCCCCTTTTGTGGGTAATTGGGAGGTATCGTGCAGGTTTTCTTCCCGCATATTCTCGCGGAATTTATTTAATTTGAACAGGGCTAGAGGAGTAGGAAACTTATGCCAAGGTTTCTTTGTCATTGTGCTAATTCCTTTAGTTTTTATTACCGAGGTATTTAGTGTTTTAGGTTGGGAGTGTCAGGAATTCCGGTCAGAGCTTACTGCTCACTCCTAAGCTTAGGTGAATAGGACTGAGCATGATCTTAATTAATCCTTAATTCACCGTTGTCTAGCTCTTTCTATTTCTTAGTTTTTTATGTTGATCATAACTCATTAATTTATAAATTAAAGAGGATTGACTAATAAATCTAGTGTTGTATAATTTACAGGGATTGACAGTACCCATCTCGGGTACTCTTTGCTGATCACTCAACTGTCAATTAATTTCACAAGCCGTCAAGGGTTAACAAATTGGATATCCTTTTCTGGGAAGTAGGCTGGTAGAGGGTCTCGGGAGAGTACATTGGTTTTGGATGTCAGCTGCTGCTGGTCTAGGAGAATTGCGATCGCACTCTTACAAACAAACAGGATCAAATCCCTTCCGGGGCAAGTACGAGATCCTCTGAGAAACAAATTGGAGTAAGTCGAATTGTCCTGATCCCTCGGATCTAGCCATCGTTGAGGTACAAACGAATCCGTGGATGGGTCTAAAGAACGTTCCCGTTGCATGATTGGGAAAAAGTGTAGAATTTCCATGTCTGGCGGAATACGGGTGTTATTATAAGCGTCGCCAGCTGTTGTAATGTGAAAGGTTCTGGTCACTGGAGGGAACAAACGACCAGTTTCCAACAAACAAGCTTCTAAATAGCTGAGTTTAGCAATGGTTGAGGCTTTCTCTAACGAACCCGCTTCCTTGATTTCCTGTCGCACCCGTTCGAGCACTTCTGGTCTAGAGGTAATCATAGTCAGGGTTCTCGCCAGCAAGTCAGTCCCTGAACCAGTAAAGGTAAACATCCAGTGGGGGATTTGTTGCAGGAGTTCCTCTTCAGTAGTGTAGGGCTTTATGCCATGAGCCATAGACAACAGGCATGGCTTTTCAGACGCTTCGCTGCCTTCCCAAAGCTGCTCAAGAGTTTCATAAAATTTTTCTAAACGCTTAGTTTCAAACCTTCCCAATAGAATCCGCTTGATCGGATTTCCCACCATTGAGAATAACACCTGTATATCCTTGATCAACCGCTCAGGAGCAACATTTTCTCCAAACACGATGCCAAGCATTGCCTGACCCATAAATTTCCGGATATCCTCAATGTTGGACACTGGGTTTGAAAAAGCATGATTTACCTGTTCGAGGAAAGCCTGTTGGTACTGGTGCTGGCAACCTGTGCCAAGCACTCCCTCATTATAAGGTCTCAGGCGCTGCCACTGTTGATCATGGCTGATAGTGAGGGCGTTGGGGGCAAGAAAAGACATACCATCCTTCTTGAGATTGCCTTCGATATAGCCTTGGCTGTCTGGTGGGTCTTGTAAAATCCGGTCTGATAAGTCACGCCCAGATACTAGCAAGACTTTCTTGAGAAGAAAGTTTAGAATGACATTTTTACTACCATAGCGTTTGATTACATCACCAATCCAACCCCCTAATACTTTTTCAAGGTCGAAACCACGGGGGTTACGGATAAAGCCACTGGCTAGATTACCCAGAAGCCGTAACAAGTCGAGTACATTGGTAGAAGGGTAGGTGTTCATTATTCATTGCTCATTGTTTTGTTTACAAATCTTTCTTGAGGCTTTCTTTGAAACTTATCCATTGCTTCTATTTTCATGAAGGCTATCAGCTTAAGCCAGAATTTATCAATCCACTGCCTAATCAGAACTAGTGGCTCCTTTCTTGCATGTTTCTTACCACTTGGTTTACTAGATTTCGGGGCATAAATCTTATACTCAGGGCAAGCAACTGGTTTTTGAGACCAGGGACAACACCGGAATAACCCTGACAAATGTCCCAAATTTTTACCTAAAATCCTCGGCCAGTTGAGATAGTTTCGACTCACTTCTGGCGACTAACACTAACTTGTAGCCATCGCGAGCAAATAACTTGGTAAATTCATAACCAATTCCACTGGATGCACCAGTAATCAGAGCCGTTTTGGGAAGATCCTTTACCTGATTTTTTAGATTCATTTGAGGTGTATTTTTACAAAAATTAACCCAGAAAATATTGAAGAATTATTTCGATAGCCTTTCCAAAGGAATTGGAAACAAGGATTAGAGTTTTTTCATTACAAAAAATCCCTAGATACTTGATTACCTCTAGCATGCATGCCTGTTGCCTCTTGCCTTTCCCTAAGGGATTATGTTCACAACTCAAATGGAAATGCTATGTAGGTTATAGTTATCCACTAGTAGTTGTAACTTAAATTACATTTTCAGCAGAACACCAGATCCTAGGGCAATGAAAAATCAAACCAATGAAGCACACAGAGGGACTCTAGTTGAGGTATA
>NZ_JAAHFV010000165.1:0-14087 GCF_010672755.1 Moorena sp. SIO1F2 | reverse complement strand
CCAGAAACTATACCCATTGCTCCAGTAAACACCGGATTTATTATAGTCAGGATCAGCAACTACTGTTGCTAGTCTATCCCCTGCTAATTCCTGGGACACATAGCCTCCAGTAATGTTTTTCTGGAACAATGGGAATAGTTTCTGGAACAGGGAATAGTGGTTACGGAATAGAGCGGTTTCAGCAACACATCCCGGATAAAGGGAGTTGAAAACTATTCCGGTAGAGTCATGATAGCGCTGGTGCAGCTCTCGCATGGTCAGCATGTTACAGAGTTTGCTGTCCTTGTAAGCTTTCCCAGATTTAAAGGCTTTGCCATTAATCATTGAGATGGGGGGTTTGAATCCTTCTTCAAAACCCTTGAGGTCTCCCAGGTCTGGAGGTGCTGGAATCGGAATCTTTCCTCCCAATTCCTTGGGATTAGCAGTAACAGTTCCCACAATCACTAGCCTTGGCTGGGAAGATGATGAATTCTTCAAATCCTCTAGCATCAGATTACACAGGAGGAAATGACCAAGGTGATTGGTAGCAACACTCAATTCATATCCGTCGGGATTTCGCAACGGTTCCTTTGATAACGGCAGATAGATGGCAGCATTGCACACCAAAGCATCGAGGGTTCTGCCGGTTGCTCTGAAAGCATTTACAAACTGCCGAACACTGTCAAAGTTAGCTAAGTCTATATATAGCGCTGTATAGCTGTCTTTTGGGATTCCCACCTCTTGGGCAGCTTTTTCAGCTTTATCAAGATTCCGACAAGCCATCACTACATGCCATCCCCAGGTTTGGGCAAGAGCTCTGGCCGCTTGCAAACCAACTCCCGACGAGGCTCCTGTAATAATGACCGTTGATTTATGATCGTTTTCCATTTTGTTTAAAACTGGCCTATTGATCGTAACTTTATTAGGCTCTCACACTAAGTTGCGATCAAAGATACTATCTTCGGTTAGAGTTTTAAGCTTACAGGTAGCCAGTTACAGGTTGAAGGTTGAAGGTTGAAGGTTACAGGTTACAAGGTTGAAGGTTGAAGGTTGAAGGTTGAAGGTTACAGGTTGAAGGTTGAAGGTTACAGGTTGAAGGTTGAGGGTTACAGGTTGAGGGTTACAGGTTTAAGGTTACAGGTTACAGGTTACAGGTTACAGGTTACAGGTTACAGGTTCTAAGCTTCAACTGGTTAACTTTAAACCGCTTAACCTTGGCCTTTGGCCACGCTACGCGAACAACCGCTTAACCTTGGCCTTTGGCCACGCTACGCGAACAACCGGTTAACTTTAAACCGCTTAACCTTGGCCTTTGGCCACGCTACGCGAACAACTGCTTAACCTTGGCCTATTGGCCACGCTTCGCGAACAACCTTCAACCAATTAACCTTGGCCTATTGGCCACGCTTCGCGAACAACCTTCAACCGATTAACCTTCAAGCGCCTTCAACCTTCAACGGTGAAAAACCTTCAAGCTGTTGCAACTTGACCACATTACCAATGACTGCGATCGCAGGAGCAGAAAACTGTGTTGCTTCAACCTGAGCCACAATGGTCTCTAAGGTGCCAACCAGCTGTTCGGAGTCAGGTCGTGTGCCCCAGCGAATCAGCACTACTGGTGTCTGGGGATTCAATCCTGCTTCACACACTTCGGTGACAATCCGATGCAGATTATGAACTCCCATATAAATCACAATGGTTTCTGAGCCATTTGCGATCGCATTCCAATTCACCTGAGGTCGATACTTGCCCACTGACTCATGACCGGTGACAAAGGTAACGGAAGAACTATAATCCCGATGGGTCAATGGAATACCCAGATAGGCTGGTGCTGCAATCCCGGAGGTTACCCCTGGTACCACCTCCACTGGCACCCCTGCCGCGATCAAATCCCCCATTTCCTCACCACCACGACCAAACACAAAGGGGTCTCCTCCTTTCAGCCGTACCACCACGGCATGAGAGTGGGCCTTTTCAATCAGCAGCTCAGTTGTCTGTTGCTGCAACATGGAATGACGACCCCTGCGCTTTCCGGCATTAATCTGTTCCGCCTGGGGATTAATCATCTTCAACACTTGCGGACTGACTAGGGCATCATAAACTACCACATCTGCAAATTCTAATAACCCCTTTCCCTTCAAGGTCATCAATCCGGGATCTCCAGGACCTGCCCCAACCAAATACACTTTACCCAAACATGCCTTGCTCACTACCTTCACGTCCTTGATGTCTTCGTGGTTCATTTCTGCCTAATCCCATCCATAATCAAATCAACCAATGCCTCACTCACCCCAATTGGTTTTCCGAGATTCAACTGCACTTGAGGGAACCTCTGCTGTATCTCCAGTAACATTTGTGCGATCGCATCGGTAATTCTTCCCTCAAACAGAAAATATGCCAAAATGGCAATCTTTTTTGCTCCAGAGTTTGCTATTATAGAGACCTGCTCCCAAAGGGACGGCTGTACTGACCAGTCGGCCGCCACAGCCCCCAACTGGTTAGCTACAGCCCCCGTTTCTTCTTGACCCCCAGGGCGGCTCGTTCCATGGGACAACAAAATCTTGGCATCGCCATCTAGCCTTGCCCATTGATTTCTCAACAGCCTCACCAAAGCTGGATTAGCTCCCAAATGAGGCAGTAGATGAATCACCATTTCACTACCTAATTTCTGTTGCGCTAGAGATACTTGCCAAGGAATATCCTCCATCACATGTACCCCCCGCAATAGAAATAGGGGCAATAGTTTCAATTCCTGACAGCCAGCCCCTTTAGCGAGCTGAGCAAATCGGACAATTTGCTCATGTAGGGGTGTATCAGCTAGTTCTAAAGTGGCTGTACCTACCAAAGGTGCGCTTGACCTTGGCGAATTAAATTCGCCACGGGTCGCACCTAAAGGTTGACCGGAAACACCGTTAGCTGTTAACAGATCACCGTCACCACTGCTGCCCTGTGGTGAGATTTTCGGTAAGATTGTCTCTGTAGCCTTAGCTTGCTCAGAGGCTAGTCGAATTCGCAGCAACTGAGCCAATTGTGCCATAGCCTGCTGGGGACGCAGGTCATGACTGCCGTGGGAGATTAACAGATACGCAGATGAGGGTGACAACGGTATATTGAACTACCTTGATCGAATGTGTTAATTAATACTATCTTTCCTAGAGAGACAATTTTGTATAAACTATTTCTTAAGAATGTTGCATTGTGCTAATTTCCCTGCTATTGCACCAGCATGATGCCACCAGTCAAATCCTCCAACCCAGCGCGGTGATGGCAAATGTCTTACTGGGGATTGGAGTTGGAAGTCGAAGGCTTGATCTCGAACATCGGAATTGTGAATGGGCCAGCTGATGCCATTGGCCGTAAGCCACGCTACGGGAACGCAAAACCTATAGTAACGAAAGTTGTTAGTTATAGCGCTACGGGCTGGGAATAGGGAAGATTCCTGTTATGAGTTCCCTGTTCTGAGTTGCCTGTTCAACACTTATGGGATAATTGATCGCTCTTTATCTTACTTATTGCTGATTTTCAAGTTCTAGTTCACATTGACTAAATACATAATTAATTGCTGAATACAGTCTCTCTAAATCAGAAATTGTATAATTGTTAATTTCTCTAGTATAGAGATTTCCTTTGAGTTTACCAAACTGCCAAAGTTGACCATTGGAAACAATTCCAAATATAGTTTGCTCAGATTGGTCATTAAGCTTTTGAATTGCGATCATTTCTGCTAAACATTGACCCCACCCCTTAATAAAATCATCCTTTTTGGCTTCTACGGCTACAAAATAAGGCTTTTCAAAAATTTGTTTGCCAAGGGGTGACCGCTTTGCTAAAATATAATCGGGTATTCCCGTGAGCTGTTGATCATAGGTTATTGGTTTATGACTCCACAGCGTAAATTTATCTCGATACTGTCTGTATACTTCTTTTAAGAGCGGAAAAATAATAGTCTCACAAATAGCATACTCTGACTCTTCAACGGTAAATTCTCGAAGACAAAACTCTAAATCTTCTTTAAACGCTTCTCTGATTACAGTGTCAGTTTCCAGGATATAATTGGCTTCAGTAGCAGTAATTGTAAATTCTTGAAGTACTTCGCCAATGGTTTTATAGGAATCGAAGGACATGATGGAATTTAGAATTTAGAATTGGGAATTGGGAATCGGGAATCGGGAATCGGGAATCGGGAATCGGGAATTGGGAATCGGGAATCGGGAATCGGAAATTGGGAATCGGAAATTGGGAATCGGGAATCGGGATTAGCCACGATAACACAACACTCCCCATCACTCCATCACCCCATCACCCCATCACCCCATCACCCCATCACCCCATCACCCCATCACCCCATCTCCCCATCACCCCATCTCCCCATCTCCCCATCTCCCCATCTCCCCATCTCCCCATCTCCCGATCTTCCCACAGTAACTACACTTCCCCCGCTACTTCTGCAAGAGGTCTAGTGTTAGCAAGTGCTGCTAAAAACTGAGCCAGTTGTGCTGGAATTTGATCGTGGACAATTTGGCGGTATTCAAGGAAATGCTCCAGATAGGCATGATCGCTAAGATACCGTTTCCATACCTGAGGATTGTGCCTGAGGATAGAAAAAAGTTGACCCCAGAATTGGAAGCGGGTTTGGCGCTTGATGCCATTGCGCCAGATAATAATTAGCAGTGCCCACAAATAGATAAATTTTGGCATTACTAATTTAGGGTGATAGGATTTCGGCTTCATGTTTAAGTAGTGCCGATAAAGTCTGCCTAAATAGGATTCTGGTTTATATAATTCCCAGAAACAACTGACATATTCCTGAGCCAGTTGTTCTATCGGGCGAGTGGGGATAAAATTAGTCAGGGTTGTCTGATTGATATTTTCCTCATTGCCTTCTAGCAAACGCCCCTCTTGTTTGAGCCGATCCCAAAGGGCGGTATTTGGCAAGGCTTGTAGCATACTAAACACAGGATGGGGAATGGCGGTTGCTTCTACAAAATCGATAATGCGATCGCCTGCTCCTGGTTTTTCCCCATCCAAGCCAATAATAAAGCCAGCCATCACTCGCAAACCTGCCCGATTAATTTTCTCAACGGCATCTCGTAAGGGTTGACGAGTGTTTTGATGTTTTTTGGTCAGGGTCAAGCTATCAGTATTTGGTGTTTCAATTCCCACAAACACTGAACTAAAATTGGCAGCAATCATCAACTCCAACAGTTCATCATCCTCGGCCAAATTCAAGGAAGCTTCTGTGGACAAAGGAAAGGGGTAACCATGCTCTGCCATCCAGGGAGCTAGTTCCTGCAACAGAAGCTTAACATGGCGTTTATTGCCGATAAAATTATCATCAACTATAAATACAGGAAGCCGCCAACCCAAAATATAGAGGGTTTCCAATTCAGCCAATACTTGAGCAGGGGTTTTGGTGCGCGGTTTACGGCCATATCGCACAGAGATGTCACAGAATTCGCACTCGAAAGGACAACCACGGGAAAACTGTACCGACATCTCGCTTTGACACTCCCCGGTCATTAGACGCGGGGATTCTTGGCTCAATGACTCGACTTGCTCAACCAGGCCGGAGCCAAGAAGAGTAGAGGTCAAATCTCCCCAAGCGTTTTGGTTTAATACCAGGGTTCCGGTGTGCCCCACCGTACCTAAAATAGTTAACAAATTTAAGTTAACAAATTTAGATAACAAATCTAGATGAACATTTTTTTGATCTTAGACTTTCATAGACGTCCAAATCGTTAGACTTGATTGTGCAACATGATTATCTCAAAACAGGTTTTTTACACTGTCTACTTATTCAATATCATGTTTATCTAGAACATTAATTGTTTTTTTGTTATGTTTTTATCTTAACACGGTGCGATCAAACTGTCAATACATAGATGCTCCTTTGGAGCCTTCAGTTGCGAACAAAAAAAAGCCGTCCTGTAAGGACGGGGCGCGATTACCCAAATTTTTTGGTAAATCGTAGCGGGGAATTGGTGTCTTGGTGACATCTGCCCTTTCGCCATGAGCACGGAATACTCCCGAGGTTTCTCCAAAAGCCAGTGCCTCCACAAATCTCGGTAGGGTAATCTCACCTTCATCTAAAATCAGAAAGTCTACTCCTGCTTCTTGAGCTTCCTCTGCTATAGACGTGACATAAGGACCACCAACGGCTACCAATTTGCCCCGCCGTTTCCCCTCCCCAATCAGGTGGAGCAGATCGGGTTTCTGGACAATCATACCGGAAACGATCACCACATCTGCCCATTCCCAGTCAGCGTCAGTTTCTAAACGAACATTACGGTCTACTAAGCGGAATTCCCAGGTTTGAGGAAGAATAGCTGCTACGGTAATCAGACCCATAGGGGGTTGGGCGACTTTGCAGCCGATCAGTTCTATGGCTTTATCAAAAGACCAATAGGATTTCGTGAACAGAGGAGACAGGAGTAAAACTCTCACGTTTGATGTTGAAATCAAGAATAGTACAATACTACAGCAGTTCTCAATTGAGGGAATCGGGAATCGGGAGTAGGGAATCGGGAATCGGGAATCGGGAATCGGGAGTAGGGAATCGGGAATCGGGAATCGGGAATCGGGAGTAGGGAGTAGGGAATCGGGAATCGGGAATCGGGAGTAGGGAGTAGGGAGTAGGGAGTAGGGAGTAGGGAAAAAATCTTGTGTACTTTATTACTATCAGAACCGCTATAAATTCTTGTCTTCAACCTTCAACCTCGAACCTTCAACCTTCAACCTCGAACCTTCAACCTTCAACCTCGAACCTTCAACCTCGAACCTTCAACCTTAAACCTTCAACCTCGAACCTTCAACCTTAAACCTTCAACCTCGAACCTTCAACCAACCAAAGTCCTAGTTATCTTAAAACCTGATTAACCATGCGTTTACTATGCCTGAGCAATGGTCATGGAGAGGATGTCATTGCTGTCCAAATTCTACAGGAATTGCAACATTACTCTACTTGTCCAGAACTAGCCGCCTTACCCTTGGTTGGGGAAGGAAAAGCTTATGTGCCATTAGATATCCCCATTATCGGCTCCGTTGAGCAGATGCCATCGGGTGGATTTATCTATATGTCCCAACAGCAAGTGTGGCGTGATGTGCAGGGAGGCTTAGTGCAATTGATTTGGTCCCAATTAAAAGCAATTCGCCGTTGGGCTAAATCAGGGGACTTTATCCTAGCAGTAGGAGATATCGTACCACTGTTGTTTGCCTGGTGGAGTGGTTTACCCTATGGCTTTGTTGGTACTGCCAAATCCGAATACTATTTGCGGGATGAATCGGGATGGTTACCCAATCGACCCCGTTGGGAAGGGTGGTCAGGCTCGGTTTATTTGCCTTGGGAGCGTTGGCTGATGTCTAATCGCCGTTGCTTAGGGGTTTTTCCTAGAGATACCCTGACCACAGAGATCTTAAAGCAGTGGTCTATCCCAGCTTTTGATCTCGGTAATCCGATGATGGATGGGATTTATCCAGACTATCCAGCACCCATGGTTTATGACAAAGATGCAGAATTGAAGGAAACTAAGCGTACCCTAACCATTACCTTACTACCGGGTTCGAGAATACCCGAGGCTTATCACAATTGGGATCAAATCATCTTGGCAGCATCAGGGTTACTGGATACTTTTGCTTCGCGATCGCTTTTGTTCCTCGCTGCCATTGCTCCAGGATTAAGCCAAGACCCTTTACGGGAGGTTTTAGTCGCTCATAGTTGGAGTGAGGTCACCCTGGCATCCCATCCATTCAATCTCCAGCTCAAGGACAAACAAGCTTTGGCCTTTACCAAGCAAAATGGCACACTGATTTTAACCCAGAACGACTATAACCTATGCCTGCTCCAAGGGGATTTCTGTATCGCCATGGCAGGCACAGCCACAGAGCAATTTGTCGGGTTAGGAAAACCAGCCATTGCCATGCCAGGAGTTGGTCCCCAATATACCCCTGCTTTTGCCGAAGCCCAAACTCGCTTGTTAGGTCCATCGTTAGTAATAGCACAGCAACCAGAATTTGTAGCAAGCATAGCGAAAGAGTTATTCCAGAATCCCGACAAGTTACAGCTGATAGCAGAAAATGGACAGCGACGCCTTGGTCAACCAGGGGCAGCAGCTCGGATTGCTAAGTGTTTGATGGCAAAGATGAATTCTTAAGGATTAATTATTAATTATAGAGTTTATCATGGTACTGAGGTACACATAATTTTTACCCAATTTCCAATTCCCTGTTTCCTAAAAAAAAAGATGCTATGCTATAAAATTTATCGCCAAACATCGATATAGTCAACACCATATAATGATTTTGGAATTAGTGCAGAAGTCGGGAACTTTGGTGGATTGGGCAAATTCGCAGCAGCAGGGAATAAAAATTGACGAAACCATTATCACAAAAGCGATGGCTCCCGGTCTATACTGGGCTTTTAACAAAATTTAACATTTTTTTATACCATGAAAAGTAATTCTTACGATACTATGGCTAAGTGGAAAACTTAGGAGGCAAGGAAATGAACGATCAAAGATGGATTACTCTAGGTTTTCGCCCTTGCTGAATCAATCGGAATTAGACCTACTGAATTGTTAGCTCATAAGCCAGTCGATGATTAGGGTAAAATTCATCCCGTTGGCTGAATCAGTTGTTAGTAACTAAAGACAGAGAATGACCCAAGTCTATACCAAAGATTTTGAAATTCAATGCCCTCCCTCACAGCGCACCTGGAGAGAAATTTACCAAAAAATTGCTGCGCTTCCCTTACCAGGTGTTCCCATTCGCTTGATTTTAACTAAGGTTGAAGGAGATACGCTCACTTTTGAATCCAGCTTTATCGATACAGACAGAGAGCCGGTTTGGTCATCGTTACTAGACATTAATATTCGTCAACGGGTTTCTAACCAACCGTTTGTCGCAGTTAGTATTATTCCCACCGGAGTCAGAGCAGAAATTGGTGGTTTTGCCGGAGATGCTACTCCCAGTACCAATCTGTTAGCGACCGCTTGTGACTATCTGGTCACTAATCCCAATGCCGTTACTGCGTCGGATATCTATTTCGGTCAGGATAATGTTCTTTATCTGGAAGGTAATCTGATTTGTCAGTTACTCCTGGGTAATATTGGAGTGATTCCAGAAAAGCGCAAAAACATTGCAGCAATTATAGAAAAGCCAAGAGATGAGCGATTTTTAAACAATGTGATTAATGCGCTCAATGGCTTGCGCGCTGTAGGGGGAATTAATATCGACCCTGTAGTGGTAACGGGTGGCCCAGTGGAAACCGCCTGTACCTATTCCCAGTATGGTAATGCTTCCGGGGAATTTAAAGGTATGGACGAGTTGATGAAGGCTCTAGATGTGGTGGAAAATTCTTCCGCTAGGGCGGTGGCTTTAATGACTACTTTGGAAGTAGACGATAAAATCCGTCAAGCTTACTACCGAGGGGAATCTATCCCCAATCCTTGGGGCGGTGCGGAAGCAATTATGACCCACATGCTCACTAATTTTTATCCCTTTACTGCTGCCCATGCTCCCTTATTATTGGAGTGGGAACATACGGGATTTGGTAAATTAGTAGACCCTAGGGATGGAGCAGAATTAATTTCCAGTGCCTATGTTTGTTCGCCCCTCAATGGTTTAATAAACTCTCCCCGTCCGGTAAGGTTTGATACTCCCGTAGCCCCAGGGGAAACCAGGATATCGGTGGAGAATGTTTCGGCGGTAGTAATGCCAGAAACAACCGTGGGAAATATACCTTTCCTCGCTTCTTTAGACCAAGGCGTTCCCGTAATCCTAGTTAAAGATAATACCACTAAATACGATATTACTCCTGAAAGATTGCAAATCGAAACTCAGGGCAACCCGATATATCGTGTCAATAGCTACATGGAGGCGACGGGATTACTGTTAGCCTTACGTAATGGTATTGCAGTGGAAAGTACAATTCGTCCAATACCACAACTTCAGCCAATTTTTCTGTAGCTTATGACTCAACCTTCTTCCACTTATAAGCTAATCGCATCTCATAATCAGGATGTGCAGGTGAGTCTTTATACTCCTGCCCACCAAGGAGTTGCTCAAAATAGCGTACGCCTCAGTCAAGAAATCTATCAATATGATGCACCATTTCTCACTCGCCCTCGCACTGAGAGCATAGAAAAACATTTCTCTGAAATGTATGGCACTAAACATACGTTTTGGCTAACTGGGGGAGGGACTCAAGGGGTTTTAACGGCTTGTGCTTTATTGGGTACTCAGTACAAACGAGTGGCGATCGCTCTTAACAGTCATATTGCTACAATTAATGGTATCATCTTAGCAGGATTAGAGCCTTATTTTATTCCTTCTGTGTCTTTGATGCCCACTACCTCCGAGGTGATTTCTGCATTAGAAACCAGTGGCGTATCGGCTTTGTTACTAACTCATCCGAGTTATGAAGGTGTAACTGTGGATCTGGCATTGATAGCTGATTACTGTCGCGATAGCGATATTGCTTTAGCAGTAGATGAAGCCCACGGTAGTCATTTTCCCTTTCTGGACGAACAATGGCAATCGGCGATCGCATTTAAGGCTGATATCGTAACCCATAGTATGCACAAATATACTGGGAGTTTGGTACAGACTGCTTTATTGCATTTACCAACTGACTCTCGGTTTACTGTTGAACAAGCTATGGGGGTTTTGCCTTTATTTGAAACCACTACCCGCAGTAACCTGTTAATGCTGAGTATTGAAGATGCGATTAAGAAGGGGTATTCTGAAGAAGGTCAAGGGTTATTTTGGCAAGCTATTGGTGAATGCGATCGCCTGCGCAGTCAATTGGATAATTACGGCAAGGTGTTAACTTATGATGCCCAAGTTACCGATCCTCTGAAAATCTATTTAAAAAGCGATCGCACTACAGGGGAAGAGTTAGCAGAGCTGTTGTACGAAAGCGGGATTGATGGGGAATTTGCTGGTGAGGAGGGATTGTTATTAATTTTCTCTTTCCATCACAATCCACAAGATTTCCAATTTATGAGAGAAACCTTAGCAGCCATTGTGCCGATTCTGAGGGAAAAAGCACCAAAAGATACTTTACCTGACAGTTACTTTTGCCGTCGTCCTCAAATGAGGACTTTACCTAAAGATGCTTTCTTTGCTCAGAAAGAAAAATTACCTATTGGGCAAGCATTAGGGAAAATTACTAGTTGCTGTATCAAGAAAGTTCCCCCAGGGAGTCCAATTTTGATACCAGGAGAAGAAGTTACTCAGTGGCACCTGCAACGTTTATCTCCTGATACTTTGGTTGAAGTAGTGAGGGAGTGACTAACGATGATCGAAGAACAAGCCAACGATTTTTTAGAAGCAAGACCTTGGTTATCTGGGATTTGTGATAGCCAAAGTACTGAGGAATTAAAAAGTAAGTACGATAGTTGGGCAAATACCTATGATGCAGATATAAAAGAAGATTGGTCTTTTATGCCTGCTAACATAGCACGGACATTAAGCCAACTGCTTCCTAATAAAGATGCCACAATCTTAGATGCTGGAGCTGGGACAGGGTTAGTGGGTGAAGCCTTAGCCCAACAGGGATATACTAATCTTACTGCTGCGGATTTGTCAGAAAAAATGTTGGCGATCGCTAAAGATAGACAAGTCTACAAGGCTCTCCATCAGTGTAATTTAGAAGATTCTCAAATTTTTAGTAATTCAGTAACTTTTGATGCTATTATTGCTGCAGGGGTTTTTGCTTATGCTCATGCTGGGGTTGAGGTATTAAACAATCTATTCGGTCTTTTAAAAGAGGAGGGAATTTTTTTGTTGACGATACGGGAAGACTATCGCCGTGAAATGCAGACAGCCTTAGAGCAATTACCGTGGACACTAGTTAGTGAAGAGGGTTTTCCGATATATGAAGAAGCCAAATTGATGTATCTTATGGCTTTTAAAAAGAAGGAGTGATCGCTAAGTTATTTGAAGTTAATTTACTTATTTCACACTTTCCTTATACACACTCCTACCTACAAGCTCCATCTGTGAAGTACAATTTATACAAATTTAGATAAGCTTACCCTGTAACTTATAGTTGTTGATTTCAATTAAAATACCATGAATAATATGAATCAATCAGAATTAAAACTTGGCTTAGAAAAACTAAAGCAAGATTGGGAACCAAAAGGTTTTAAATGCGAGTTATATAGAACAAATTCTGTAGAGTTTTGGTCAAATCCAGGTCATAAAGCTGATGAATTTATTATCATGATAGAAGGGGAATTAGAAGTTTATTTTCAAGGTAAAACTCACCATCCTTCCATTGGTGAATTCTTCAAAGTACCTGCTAACACGCCTCACAATACTAGGATGTCTGGGATTATGTATTGGATCTATGCTTTTGATTGGCAGTGGAATGAAGATGGGGTTGGTATTGAAGAGGGGAAAATACGATCACCAAAAGTTAAATCTGTTTGAGGAGTGATCGCAATGAAGAATCAAAGTGCTGATCAATCCATTAGATCTGATCAAGACATCTCACAGAATAAAAGACTTGTCAAAATTTCTGATCGAGAAGATATCTCCTCCCTTCCCAAGGGTATTTGGAGACCTCTGACTGAAAACTATCATTTACAAACCTGGAAAGGGATACCAATGGACAAAAGTCCTATAGAAATTGCCCTTTATCCAATGCTCATTTACGAACTCCAACCAAAGACAATTATTGAACTTGGTGCAGATACTGGAGGAAGTGCAGTATGGTTAGCAGATCAGTTGAAGTTATTTGAAATTGAAGGTCTTCTCTACTCTGTTGATATCGATTTATCCTTACTTGATGAAAAAGCCAAAGCCCAACCCAATATAAAATTTTTGGAAGGTGATTGTCACCAGATCGATATGGTTTTATCCACCACACTGCTTTCTACACTTCCTCATCCTTGGTTAATCATAGAAGATGCTCATGTTAATTTAGTCGGTATCCTGAATTATTTTCATCACAATGGCTTACAAAATGGAGATTATTTAATTATTGAAGACACAAATAAAGCTTTATGGGAGGCTTGGTCAGATTGGGAAGATAAAGAATTTATTGAACGGATGAAAGGTAAGCTTGATTTACTAAAAAAATGGCTGATGCAGCACAAAAATGAGTACTTAATTGATACTCACTATCAAGATTTGTTTGGTTATAACGGCTCGAAGAATTGGAATTCGATGTTAAAAAGGATGTAAATAACAATGATTAACAAATCTAGAATAAACGAAATAATAAACGATTTGCAAAAAAACAGGTTTAAGTGTAAAGTTTCTATTGATGACTTAGAAGATTAGGTAGTCCTGCATAGTGATGGTGGGTGGGGGCTGAAACCCTAACCATACCGTTACCGATATCATTACAATGCACCACTACCCATTTCCCCTACGAAGGATAAAAACTACTCTTTTCATTGCTTAAAGTCTGTAGTTAAAAGTGGTTATTCAATCCGCAGTCGATGTTCATAAAGTCTTTGGTAATAAGGTAAACAGTAGTCATAGGTCTGCTTCAAGTGTTCATTGTTTTCAACACTAACGTAATTTTTTCTGTCCCTTTCTTTAAATTCCCGACTCGATTGTAAGTAAGTGTGCCAATCTCCTTCCCATGGAAGAGTCCATATTTTAGAGCATATCTTAGGATTCCATTTTAACGCTTGGGGCATAAACGGAATTCCTACAGCATCACAGTAAGCTTTAATCGTGGCCTCTGGTTTTTGTACCAAGTCATCTGAGTCAATGAGGGGGGGGACTTGTCCCAGAAAGGCTTTGGTGACTTCAAACAATTGGTAAAGTTCTGCATACCCAGTTTCACTTAAGTGGAAGTCAGGCCAACCGGCAAATAGAGAAGGAAGGCTTTTGGCAGGATGGCGAATAAGGAAAGTGTGGTTAAAGTGGGATAAAAAAGCTTCATCGGCTCGATCGTAAATATATAAAGCCATATCTTTAATAAAGACAGGTTGGCTTTGAGCCTTATTGATTAGGTCTTGGAATAGGGGTTGAAAATTATAAGCTGGATTAATCTCAGCTTTTGCACAGCGATCAGATTTCCTTTCCTCGCTACCGTAATAGTATAGGCTAAAGGGTTCATGAAGAACAATAAAGTCTCCCCTTGCTTGCAA
>NZ_JAAHFV010000164.1:0-14134 GCF_010672755.1 Moorena sp. SIO1F2 | reverse complement strand
GTTAGTCGGTTATGGGTAAAGGGTTAAAACTGTTTGATTAAGGCGACCCTCTCCTTACGGTAACTTCAAACCCTATTCTAAGGTTTCGTCTCCGGGATGCCCCGACCCGCCGGAACAATACAAAAAAAGTTCTATTTTCAGTTGGTAGGTGGCGATTAGCTCTTAATTTATTTTCCCTACCATTTTTAATATATCACATTGGCATTTCGACGTTCCGACCCTTGCCCCGCGCTTCCCATGCGACACTTACCCTCCGCAGGTAAAGTGCGGGGCTTCTCGCGGTTTAGCTAAAATTGCAGCAGCTAACCCTTTACGCCAAAGGGATGGTGGGATAAACAAGCCCCATAACCCGTAGCTACCCAGTAGGAATAGGAGTAAGTTGAGTTGTGGGATATACACCAACCATCTGAATGCGATCGCACTAATCCCAGACCCTAACATTAGCAACAGGGGATAGAGTCTTAAGGTGGGAGTTGCTGACACAGTTATAATTAAGCGATCGCGCCATAGCTGTACCAAACAAGCCATGAGCACAATACCGATTAGCATCAGATTTAGCAGTGATGCGTACTTAAATGACTCAAATAGCCATTGCAGTGCCCAGATATTCCCCAAAAGCCAAGCCACTACCAGCACGATGGTGCTGGCGAGGTTTTGACCTCTGGGGGGATCTGAATTCATCCCAGCTGTCATAACAAGTTTCTCCTTCAGAGAAATAAAGTGTGCTAAAAAGGACTATCTACACCACGCAACACTAAGAGCGATCTGAACGCTCCTAAATAATGCTTTCTGTTACCAGTATGCGATGGGCGCTCACTCCCTTATACCCCAGGAGTGTAATGTTGCTTAACCTTCACAATGTTGCTTAACCTTCACATTAAATTAATACTTAATGATCTAGTTTTGTGCATCCGTATTTTATCTGAGCAACTAATAAAAGCTTCTATAAACATACGCTTTTGAGCTTGTAAAGCCTCTTGATATTTGTTAGATTCATTACATACGATTTTTTTTTGCAGTAAAACCACCATAAAATTTGAGTAGCTATTGATAAGTTTCGGCAAATAATATTAATGATCACTTAATATTATGTGGTCATAGCTCTTGATAACCAATTGGCAATTAAAATTTAAAAAAATCAAATTGTACCAAGATAAGTTATAATATCTTGGGAGTTCTTATCCATACTAATGTGCCTTAGCAGTCGCACTGAAAATAGCCTGCTTAGCTTGAATCTATTGATTTTTAGAAGTATTCAAATGACGAACAATCTAACGATACGATTCATCAATTCACTCACACTTGCAACGCTGGGTTCACTAGTTACACTTTCGGTAACTGTGCCGAAAGCTAGGGCTATAACCATTCATCGTCACTTCATAGAATCAGGAACTGATTGGAATACCGAGGATTTTAACTTCAGTGACGTTTTGAGCGCAGAAGGAAGCTCGGAAGATGCCTTAAGCATCACACCAAACTTTAGAGCAGGAGCAGCTCCAGAAAATGCCGTAGGGGGAGGCAACTTGGTAGACATTTTCAATGCTGCTGCTGAGTGGTGGGAAAGAGCCATCCTGGATGATTTTGACTTAACGCTTAACTTTGGATGGGCACCACTGGGCGGCGGTACCTTGGGAGTTCACAATCTCGTCGCACAAGAGGGCACACCCAACCGCGAGACAGAGGGCACCATTCGCTTCGACAATGATGGCTCCAGCTTGTGGTTTCTGGATCCTACCCCTGATCAAAACGAAGAGTATCAGACGTTTACTGAGACAACAACAACACAACTAGGAGGAGGAGACATCAACATTGGGCGCGTCTACACTGATCCAGTTGGTGATGCAATTGGTCGATTCGACTTGCTCTCGATTGCCAAGCACGAAATTGGACACGCATTGGGACTCAGCAGTGCTAATCGCAGCTTTATAGCAGAGAATGTGGACTTTGATATTGATGTTCAAGCACCACGCCCATTCCCCGGTACAGAAATACCTACTCGCAATGGTGCCCACCTTACTCTCAATACATCACTAATGTTTCCGTTTTTTGTTAGAGGTGAACGAAAACTTCAGTCTGGAGTTGATATTCTTGCAAATGCTGAACTCAGCGAGTTCAACAACATAAATCTCAATCCAGTCCACGTTCCTGAACCCACATCCACTCCATTAGTATTAAGTCTCGCTATGGGAGTTGGAACTTTTGTGAAGAGAAAGTCCTTAAAGAGGCAATCAGCTCTGTAGACAAATCTCCAGACCTGTAAAGATTTGCGATAGAGTCTTCTGGCTTTTCCCAGCAGAGACATCAACAAAAAAGGAGTTACAGGAGTTCAGAATTAAGAATTCAGAATTCCTGTAACGACATCCGTGAGGTAGAATCCCGGCCGTCTGTAAGACGGTTAGAGTTAGGTCGGGTCCGAATCCCCATCTAACTGTATAAGAAATCTCCAGGACTTGCTTCGCAAGTCCTGGAGATTTCTTATCTGCACACCGCTATACCTGATCTGGAACAGTTATTTATGGCTATTCGGTACCTGTTATGGTAAATTTCGACCTAGGATGGCCAAAATTTTTGCTTAGTAATAGTTTTGGCCATTATTGACCGTTAGTTTAGGATGGTGAGGTGAAAATACTGGTATAGCTATATTTGAAATTGTTTTAAATACTAGTTTAGTATAGTAAGTCTTTACAATTATCTATAACCCTTTTATAATTACCGTTTAATCTACGCTAATTTGTCCAGATTCAAGCCAGTAAACCTTCAAATTACAAACCATTATAGAAGCAATTTAATAAAACAGTAAAAAAAACGGATATCTGATATCAAACTATTTTTATGTCTAGACCAAAATTAGGTTAGCTTCAGTTAAGCATTCCCCAATTTATGAAACTTATTTATTTTTGTAATAAAACTTCACACAATCCCCATGAATCAGACATTTGAACAGTTAAAGCAGCATAACTGGACTAATTTTATCACCCATCATTTACGGAATTGGTATGGGTCTTGGACAATTTATTCCCCTGAAGGTGAAGTGATAGAATCCTTTGTAGGTAGTCGATGCTCTATTATTGATGCTGAACAAACTCACATTATCCAAACTAACGTATATATGTATGACAATGGAACTGAAGAGGAGAAGGTTTACCAGAATACTCCCAATAGTTTAATCAATGGTTTAGCTGATCAAACCGCTCAAGCATCCTTTATGTATATGTTTGATCAAGGCTCGGCTATTTGGACGGTCAATCGATTTGAACCAGGGGAGTTATTTGCAGTAGAGTTCTGGTTTAGATATCAAGAATTACGCCATACTCTGCTAGTAGTGTATAACTCAGATGGAGAATTAATTAAAACAGTCAGTGTCCGAGAGGAGGATTTGCAAAAGCCCTGTGATCATTGGACACTTAACCCAGAGTTAATCCCCCATCGAGATATAATTAATGGGGAAAAAGGATTAGCAATTACCCTTACCCCAGTCACCCAACTATCTCAGCCAACACCAACTCGTTTAGCTTGGGAATATCCAGACCATCAAACCTTTTATTATCCAGATGGGATATCATTAAGTTACCCGCCCAAACTGAAACCAGGAATGTCTTTCGTTGTGATTGGAGATTGGCAAGTTAATCCTGACATTAGACAACAACTGCTAGTTGATTATAATTCATCGGGTGAGTTATCGTGCTTAACGTTAAATAGTAATCAATAATATACACTGTTTTAGCATTTTATACTTCCCTATTCCCTATTCCCTATTCCCTATTCCCTATTCCCTATTCCCTATTCCCTATTGTATTTTATAGAATAAACCTATGGATCGAAAACTTCAAAATTGGAAGAAGTTCTGTCAATATTATTCAGGAGACTTGTATGGGATTTGGACTAGATACTCGAGGGCAGGAGACGTCATAGAATCTTGGCGCTGTATTAGAAGCTTTCGTCCCACAGCAGATTGTCGTGAAATACATCACCAAAATCACTATACTTATGCTAATGGCAAGACAGAAACAAAAACCTTTGGGCCCTACAAACAACCTATCACAACTGGCTTGTTTTTAGACAACGGCTTTTCCTGGGGTTCCACCACAGTAAAATCTGGCTCTACGTTTTTTTCCGATATATGTTTAAGGTATGAAAATAGTCGTGCTACTGCGATTGCCAAATACGATGAAAGTGGCAGCTTGAAACGCTTTACTGTCTTTCCGGAACACCTAGGACATTTCGTGAATGTGGCTACTCTACCTCCCGCCCATCAAATTAGTAGCGACTGGCAAGGAACAGTCCAAACAATAACCCCGGACTGGCAAATTTCAGCCCCAATAGTAACCTCATGGCAACCCTTAGACGATTTACCTGAAGATTACCTGAGGTTACACTTTACTAACGGTATTTCAATCAGTTGTCCGGCACAGGTAGAGAGTGGAAAAGCGTTTTTTGTGGCAGTGGATTGGCTGGTTAACCAGACTTTATTGCAACGAGGCACTCGCCACTATGATAAATCGGGCTTTAGCAGTTTTACCCTAGAAGTATTTATAATTTAGTAAAACTATGATAAAAAATATATTTAAAAATACTCTTAATCCCCAAAAATACTTCTTATATCATGTCGCTATAATTACCCTTAATAAAAATTTCCCCCATCTCCCCATCTCCCCATCTCCCCATCTCCCCATCTCCCCACACTTCCCACCCTCCCTGTAATTATGGGTATTCGACCTGACTTGATATTCCCGATTCCCGATTCCCGATTCCCGATTCCCGATTTAACACTAATTAACTAGTTAAGTCAGCCAGTTACTCTAACTTCATAGTTCACGGTTCCTAGCCAAGACATCCCAGGTATTTGGTATGGCTTGAATTTAAAACTATCTAAGTTTCCATACTTTACTATATGCTTGATAAAATGTTGGGAACCTTTAAAAATATCCACACTATTAGGTATAGAGTTATCTTCTGATCCTAAATTTAGAGGTAATTTAGCTAAATCCTTGAGAGACTTTAAGGATTCATAGGCTGAAGAAAACTGAATATAGGTAGAAATAGCGCTACGCATTTTTGAATCAAGTCCAGCCGGATTCTTAAGTTTATCCTCTTCAATAACTGCACCAAAGCGCTTTTTAATAAACGTCCTAACGTTTTCTGAGTAGGACTTGGAATTATACTGATAAATCGCCTGAGTAATAGAAGATTGCTTACCAGAGTTAATCATCTTCCCTACCACGTAAGCTGCAATATCCGCAGTATAATCAGAATCTCTGGCTAACCTATCCAAAGCTTCTTCGACACTGTTAACATCTATGTTGTCATTGGGGTCTCGATAGGCCACAATAGCCGAACCAATATCTCCAGCCCATGAAGTATGGTCACCAGTCCAACTAGTGAAATCTGACCATTGGAATCCAGGCTGATCAATTTGATCAGAAAGGGAACCGATAAAATGGCCAAAGTCAGTAATTTCACCACTTAATACTAATTCATTGATATTGAGTTTTCCCTCAAATTCATCTCGAATATACTCTTGGTGATACCCCGTAGCTGTACTCCATAACCTACTAGTATATTCCTTCTTAGTGTACCCACGCAAATGATTAACAATTTCATAAGCGGATTTACCAGGGTTCTCACTTTCAATTTTCTCGATGAATTGCAATGCTTCTTGTAGTTTAGACATAGGTTTAAACTAGATGAATCCCTCTTAGTCATACTGTAACCTACGTCCTGAAGTTGCCAGATTCCGGATTTGTTGGCCAGATTTAGGTTGTCAGGTTGTCAGGTTGTCAGGTTGAAGGTTGAATGGTTGAAGGTTTAAGGTTGGATGGTTGAAGGTTGGATGGTTGAAGGTTGTTCGCGTAGCGTGGCCAATAGGCCAAGGTTGGATGGTTTAAGGTTGTTTGGTTGTTTGGTTGTTTGGTTGTTTGGTTGAACGCGATGGACTTCGTCCCGCAGTCGAGCGATCGCGTGGCCAATAGGCCAAGGTTGTTTGGTTGAAGGTTGTTTGGTTGAAGGTTGTTTGGTTGTCAGGTTGAACGCGATGGACTTCGTCCCGCAGTCGAGCGATCGCGTGGCCAATAGGCCAAGGTTGTTTGGTTGAAAGTTTTAACAAGACTCGCGGAATTCCCCACCCTCTTCCAGGGTGGGGATGGATAGCGAAACAGTGACTTGACACGTTACTGGAAAATATATATAATATTAACTAAGGTCGATAACGAAGGTAAGTGCAGTGAAACATAAAGCCGTCAAAGTCAGAATCTATCCAACACAAGAGCAGGTTCAAATATTAGCTCAGCATTTTGGATGTGCTCGCTGGTGGTGGAATTATGCACTGAATCAGTGCATAGAGACTTATAAAGAAACTGGCAAAGGGCTAAAGCAATCTGCACTTAATTCTATGTTGCCGAAACTCAAGAAAGAAAAAGAGACTGAATGGCTAAAAGAATGTTACTCCCAGGTCTTACAATCTGTGAGTCTTAACCTTAGTCGTGCATATCAGAACTTTTTTGTTCGCGTAGCGTGGCCAAAGGCCAAGGTAGGGCAAAATATCCTAGATTCAAGTCATATCATCACCGCCAATCAATTCAGTACCCCCAAAAGGTCAAGCAAGTGGGTGACTACCTTAAGTTTCCTGGAAAATTAGGAGTTGTCAAGGCAGTAATTCACCGACCACTAGATGGGACAATCAAAACTGTAACAGTCAGCAAAGACCCTTCTGGCAAATACTATGCTTCCGTCCTAATGGAATACGAGTCTGATGATCCGAAACCATCGACAGACGGGAAAGTGATCGGAATTGACTTGGGCATCAAGGATTTTGCTATTACCTACGACGGCGAAAAGACCTCTAAATTTGGCAATCCTAAGCATTTGGCTAAATACGAAAAGAAATTAGCCAAAAAACAACGTATTACTGTCCGAAAGAAAAAAGGGAGTAGTGGAAGTAGGAAAGCTAGAAAGATTGTAGCAAAGGTATATGAACGTATTGGAAATGTCCGCCAAGACTACTTGCATAAGCTATCTAGTAAAATCGTAGATCAGAACCAGGTAGTGGTAGTCGAAAATCTAAATGTCAAGGGCATGCTGTGCGCTACGCGCACGCTTCGCGAACGTAACCATAAATTAGCTAAAGCAATATCTGATCTGAGTTGGGGGACTTTTGTAAATTTCCTGTCTTATAAATGCGAAAAAGAAGGAAAAGTATTGGTCGAGATAGATCGGTGGTTCCCCAGTTCTAAAACCTGTTCTAATTGTCATTACCGAATCAAAGAGTTGCCGTTAGACGTAAGGACTTGGACTTGCCCAAGCTGTGGCACTCACCACGACAGAGATGGTAATGCAGCAAAGAACATTAGAGCAGAAGGTATCAGAATGCTATCCTCCTCTGGAACGGGGGAGGTCAACGCCAGTGGAGAAGAAGTAAGACCAAGACGTGGACGCCCGTCCAAGTTGAGGCATTCTTCCGTGAAACTGGAAGCCCCGGCCTCAACGAAGTAGGCCGGGGTAGTTCACAGTTTAATAACCTGTAACCTGTAACCTGTAACCGCGTCACCTGTAACCTGTAACCTTTAACCTTCAACCGGTTAACCTTTAACCTTCAACCTTGGCCTATTGGCCACGCTACGCGAACAACCTTCAACCTTCAACCTTCAACTTTAAATTTTCAACCTTTAACCTTCAACCTTGGCCTATTGGCCACGCTACGCGAACAACCTTCAACCTTTAACCTTGGCCTATTGGCCACGCTACGCGAACAACCTTCAACCTTGGCCTATTGGCCACGCTACGCGAACAACCTTCAACCTGACAACCGCATTACAAAATAAAATTGCTGTAATCTATCGCATCGCAGCAGCAGGGGGCAAAACCAAGTTAGGGTTTGACCCCTGCCCATGACCGTTAAGGGTGTCATTGTCGGGATTATCCTGGAGTAAAGCCTCCCGAATCATCCGAGCAATCACTCGCTGTGCCAAACCACCAGCAATTTTTTGTCCCATTTCCTGGGTCTCCTGTTTTAGGAACACTTGAGGAATAACTGGCAACAATTGCATTAGGTCAAAACCAGGAGTGTCTTGTAAAATTTGCCAAATCCGTTGGATATTCTCAGTACTTTCGGGTTTATCTTCTGGCTTCTTGTCTTGATTATCTTGATTATTTATTTCTAAGCCTAGACGTTCCTGCAAGGCATAACTGACGTTATCCAATGTCCGCCTTCCAAAGCTATCGATAGCCTTGACAATCTCATTGACCAAGTGCTCCCGAATGAAAGCTCCTCGCTCTGAAAAAATAAAGTCTAGGGTCTGATCTAAGACTTGGTTGATATCATAATCTGGAGAATTTCCAGCATTACGCAACAGGTTTTCCAGACGGTTCCAACGGAAACCCTCATCCTTGAACAGTAAATCCCTCAAGGATGCCCGTAATTCTGGTGATGAATCCGTCAATAGGCGCTTGGCTACATAAGGATAGGCTTTACTGAGTACTTTGAAATCTGGCTCAACATTAATGGCAATCCCTTCTAAGGTCACGAGGGAGCGAATAATCAGAGCATAGTAAGCGGGTACCCGGAAGGGATACTCATACATCAAAGCTGATAACTGGTCAGTGATACTCTTGAAGTTGAGTTCTGCCACACTAGCTCCTAAGGCGTTGTTAAAAACCTTGGCTAGGGCAGGAATAATTGGTGTCAAGTCTGTCTCTGGGGTCAAAAACTCCAACTTCACGTAGTCATTGGCCAAACCAGAAAAGTCACGATTGACCAAATGGACAACAGCTTCAATCAAACCATAGCGCTGATACGTCTTGACTTGGCTCATCATCCCAAAGTCAATATAAGCCAGCTTGCCGTCAGAGGTAGCTAACAGGTTTCCAGGGTGAGGGTCAGCGTGAAAGAATCCGTATTCCAGTAGCTGTCGCAAGGAACAGTTTACCCCAACTTCAATCAAGTGCTTGGCATCAATGCCTTGAGCCTTGATTTTCTCCATATCCGTCAGCTTACTACCCGTTATCCATTCCATAGTCAGGACACGACGCCCAGTGTAGTCCCAGTAAATTCGGGGAACATAAATTTCCGGTAGTTTCCCGTAAAGCTTGGCAAAGCGTTCAGCATTGCGCCCTTCATGCTGATAGTCCATCTCTTCAAAGATACGGGCACCAAACTCATCCATGATGGCAACCAAGTCACTGCGCACCCGCTTGACATTGGTTTGTACCCACTGTGCAACAAGGCGTATAATGTATAGATCAAGCGTAATTTTATGTGCCAATCCTGGTCGTTGTACCTTGACCGCAACAGTTTCGCCAGTTTTAAGTTTGCCCTTATAGACCTGTCCTAAGGAAGCCGCTGCCACAGGCTTTTCAGTCAGTTCAGCGAAAATATTTTCCGGGCGATCGCCTAATTCTTCCTCGATAAATTTATAAGCCACCTCATTCTCAAAAGGTGGGAGTTGGTCTTGTAGCAGCGTCAACTCATCCAAGAAAACTTGTGGGACTAAATCCGGTCGTGTGGAAAGAGCTTGTCCGATTTTAATGTAAGCTGGTCCTAGATCGGTTAAAATTTCCCGCAGTTGAATCGCTCTGGCTCGGTTCTCGGTAACATCCCGACCGCGAAACCGATCCCACCACAGACCGAGAGCAAACGATATGAATGACCAGATAATGGTGAAAGACCGCCGTAGAATTAGCAGGTATGCCCTCTGGTACTGGGCTGCGATCGCCGACGGGTCGTAGCGTGGTTTGTCTGTTTCCAAGACAGAGGATCCCGTTGTCGAGCTCAACTCTTCCTCAACTGAGCTATTGCTGCCCGACACTGGCACCAATGACTTGTCCGCATCAGCCTCTGAGTCTAGTGCTTGATGAGAAGTTGGGGAAACTGTTTTAGGATTCATAAGAAGATATTTCCGACGGACCAACAGAAGCGATTCTGTAAACTATTGTAACAAAAGGGGGATATCATTAAAACTTAATAAAGGTTCGGCAATCTTCATACCACAATGGTGGAATAACCCATTCCTGGGTAAGAATACTGATTTTTAGTGGACAATTGACGATATGGTTAATGGTGAACGGTCAACGATTACTAGAGTTAACCCTTAGACTTCAATTGGGTATTAGGGTGTGACTTTTCCTAAATTGTTACCAAATGTGTTTAAGATCACAATTTTCCCAACAGTGAATTTTGCTCAATGTTACTTTATTTGCGAATTCACAACTTTGCCTTAATTGACCACCTAGAAGTGGAATTCGGTGCTGGTCTAAATGTATTGACTGGGGAAACCGGTGCGGGTAAGTCCATTATTTTGGATGCCATTGACATTGCCCTGGGGGGAAAAGTCACCAATCGGCTTCGCACAGGGACTAAACGGGCTTTGGTAGAAGCAACATTCTCGGTAGATAACCCCTTGATTGCTTGGTTGAGTGAGCAAGAGATTGACTTACTTGATGAAGCGGATTTGGTCTGTAGCCGGGAGATTACCGCAACAGAAAAAGGCATGCGATCGCGTTCTCGGGTCAATGGCACGATAGTCAATCGGCAACTGATGGAGGGACTGCGTGAGCGCTTGGTAGAAATTACTGCTCAGGGTCAAACAATACAGCTTATTATGCCAGCACGCCAACGAGGGCTACTCGACCTTTACGGCGGTTCCTCTGTGATCCAGCAGCGAGATCGAGTGGCATCTGCCTACATGGCTTGTCAAGAGGCCAAGAAAGCTCTAGAAACACAGCAAAAGTCTCAGCAAGAACTCCTACAACGTCTAGATTGGTTGGAGTATCAAATTCAAGACCTCAGTGGTGCCAACCTTACCGCTCCTGACGAACTCGAACAGCTAGAACTTGAACACCAGCGTCTGAACCATGTGGTGGAACTCCAGCAGAGGAGTTACCAAGTCTATCAAGCACTTTACCATAATGATCACGGGACAAAAGCAAGTGCTGACTTATTGGGTCAAGCGGAAAGTACCTTGCAGGATATGGTAGACTATGATAGTCAATTGCAACCTCTGCTAGACCTAGTCAGTGGAGCATTGGCTCAAGTGGCGGAAGCTGCCCATCAGATTAATGCCTATGGAGATGGACTAGAGACTGATCCGGAACGTCTTCAAGTGGTGGAGGAAAGAATTGGGGTTCTCAAACAAATTTGCCGCAAATATGGACCAACCCTTGCTAAGGCAATCGCTCACTATGAGACCCTACAGGCAGAACTAGAAGAATTAGGCAGTGAAGGTGCATCTCTAGAAGAGTTAGAGAGAAATTATGCCTTGAGGAAGTCAAACGTGACCGATGAATGTGATCAACTGACCAAATTGCGGTATAGGGCTGGGTCAGAACTGGAAAAACAGCTGGTTAACCAGTTAAAGCCCTTGGCTATGGAGAAGGTAAAATTTACAGTGGAAATCAGCCCCATTGTCCCCACGGCAGCTGGTGCCGATCAAGTCACCTTTTACTTCTCTCCCAACCCCGGAGAACCCTTGCAACCTCTTGCTAAGACGGCTTCCGGTGGAGAGATGAGTCGATTTTTACTGGCACTGAAAGCCTGTTTTTCCAGCAGTAACCAGCCAGGAACAACCTTAATTTTTGATGAAATTGATGCTGGGGTGTCTGGTCGGGTAGCAGGAGCGATCGCAGAACGACTCTACCAACTCAGTCAACGCCACCAAGTTCTTTGTGTGACTCACCAACCGTTAATTGCTGCGATGGCAGACCAACATTTTAGGGTGGATAAACAGGTGATTGCTCAACCGATTTCTAGCATTTTGAAACAACCATCTTCCCCTCAAGGTAACCGGTCTGGCAGTACTCAAGTAGTTACCCAAATCCCGGAATCTGGAATGCCCGAGCTTCGAACTGTAGTAAGGATTAGCCTCCTGAATCATCCCCAAAAGCGGCAGGAAGAAATCGCTCAGTTAGCTGGTGGACAGTCGGCTCAAGACGCTATGAATTTTGCGGCTTCCTTGTTGTCCCAAGCTGCTAGCTGGCGTAAGACATGCACAGTGGGAAGACAGGACTAAGGCCAAAGGCGTTGCGTCAGTCTTTGAATGAATAGGAGTAGAGTGGGCATCCTGCCCGCCCCAAAAGATCGCCGAACAGGCAAGATGCCTATTCTACAAAACTCTTAAAATCATTCCATTATTAAGCAACGCCAGGCCAAACAGCTAAATGTTAAAACTTGTGAGGTTGTGATGCATTAGTTTAATAGTTGGATCGCAATTGATTAATTAAGCTACTGACAAATTAATCTAGAATGCACTATAATAATCCAGTCAGGCCATATTTAACTCTCAATCAGAAAAAATCTACTCTCCGGGCCAGCAGAGAAGGTGCTATCTAGGTAATCAACAGATTAGCCTTAAACCCAGATCAATTCGGTTAACTGGCTCTGACGAGTCAATAAGTATCAATCTAAGAGTCAATAAGTATCAAAAAGACGCCATCATTAGATCGCTTCAGCCAAACAAAAGCTTTAGCGCAGGATAATTCTATGGTAGCTGCATCTGTTTATCAACACAATTCAAATCAGGTGGAAAAGGGGAGCATATCTGAGGCAAATTCCTCAGCAGCAGGTTCGCTAGTTGCGGCGGGACAAATGATATCTAACTTCCTGGCACTTTTAAACCGGGAAAGTTTAAAACAAGTAGTCCCAGATGTAGAAAGCTCACTCCACATCGTCAATCAAACCCTGTCGATGCTGGAAGCTCTACTGGAAAACCAAGATTTTGAGAAGGTTCTCCTGGAGATTTTGACGGCGATTACTATCAAGACGGCAGAGTTAATGAAGGCCGACCGAGTAACAATATTTTTTCTGGATGAAGACAAGAAGGAACTTTGGTCGGTAGTGGCAAAGGGAGAGGGAAACAACACCTTAGGAGAACTGCGATTTCCAGCTGATCAGGGCATTGTTGGTGAAGTAGCTACTTTCAAACGGGTGGTTAACGTTCCCTACGATTTTTATGATGACCCTCGTTCTAACACTGCCAAAAAGTCTGACAAAAAAACTGGATATCGCACCTATACCCTGCTAGCATTGCCCCTGTTGAATCGACAGGGAGATTTAGTTGCCGTAGTCCAATTACTCAATAAGGTCAAAAATTCCTATACACAGAACGCTTCCTTAAACGATAAAATTGACCGACAGGGCTTTACTGAGGAAGATCAAAAACTGTTTAAGAATTTTGCCCCTTCGATGCGGCTGGTTCTAGAATCTTCCAAGTCGTTGTACGGAGCTACCCAGAGACAAAGAGCAGCAACAGCACTGATCAAAGCTACAGAATCCCTCAATCTCAGCAGTTTAGATCTACAAGAAACCCTCACGCGGGTGATGGATGAGGCGAAAACGCTGATGAAAGCCGACCGTAGTACCCTGTGGCTAATTGACCGAGAGCGTAATGAACTGTGGGCGCAAATTCCCCAAGCGGATGGTTCCTCCCAAGAAATCCGGATCCTAATGGGGGTTGGCTTTGCCGGCAAGGTAGCTCAAAGCGGTGAAGCTCTAAATATTCCTTTTGACCTATATGATCATCCCAATTCTGACAATTCTAAAAAAGTTGATCAGGAATCTGGTTATCGCACCTGTAGCCTGTTGTGTATGCCAGTGTATAACTCCAATCAAGAGTTAATAGGTGTAACCCAGCTAGTCAACAAGAAAAAGACCGGTGATAATGATCCTTACAATCCGAATGATTGGCCTGAAGCTCCGGAATGCTGGCAAGCAAGTTTTAATCGGATTGATGAAGAATACATGAAAGCCTTCAATATTCAAGCTGGGGTAGCCATACAGCGAGCGAAACTGTTTGCCACCATCAAACAGCAGGAACAAATTCAGCGGGATATGCTGCGCAGCCTCAGTAATGGGGTTATTTCCACCGATAAAACCGGTAAGATTATCGCTACCAATGAAAGTGCCAAGAAATTGCTGGGGTATGACCCTGGAGACAGCTTGGAGGGGTTATCGGTTAGTCAGTTTATTAACATCAAAGGGGGAAATTTTGCTCAATGGCTCCAGAACGCTTTAACTGCCAAGACAGCAAAAGACAGCCGTCAGTACTACCCCGACCAAACCCTGATCTCCCAGGGGTTAGAATCAAGCAAGCATTGTGTGAATCTTTCGATTAACTCTATTGCTGATGCCAGCGATCAAACCCATGTA
>NZ_JAAHFV010000163.1:0-14196 GCF_010672755.1 Moorena sp. SIO1F2 | reverse complement strand
GTCATTTCTTTGATTACTGTTTATGCCATTTTTTTGATTAATAAGTCGTCCGCTCATAAGTGTTTAGTATGTGCTAACTCTGTGGGTTGTGATTGTTTTAATCATTTAATTTTAAGTCATTAGCAGAGGCATAATTTTCTCGTTAATAGAGAAAATTATATTTACTGCTATTGAGGGTTTAGAGTGGCAGCACACCCAGGAATAACTCTCCTCAAAGATAAAAATATATTTTTATCTTTGTCCATATAAACCAGATAAATTTTAACTCAAAAACTGGCATAAATAACCGTTTTTTTGATAAAAGGTTTATCCATTAATAATCTTTACCAACAGTTATAAATTAGGGATATTTTGTGTGTAAATTGTGAAGTTATTTGATAATAATAACGCCAGGTCAGTGGTGAGGCCTATTATTAGTTTTTCAATCCAGTTAGAGGAAAATCAGGAATACTTGTCTGATATTTTTTCTAGTTATATCACAATTTTTATCACAATTGTATAGGCAAGAGGGAGAGACGAAGGGAGGATAAGCGTGTCAAAATCATAAAAAGGGTAAAAATCATAATAGGGATAATAGGGATAATAGGGGTAATAGGGATAAGTTATACCAATTTCATTTATTCGAGCTACAGATGCTGAGCAGGTATAAGTTACAGGTTGCAGGTGATCAGCTTACAGGTTATTAAGCTAGTGTGCATTTAATTGGCATATTTTATACTTTCTGAATTAGGGAAGGTAGACAAGGGGGGATAAAGGGGCAGTGTTGTCTTTCCACTCTTATCTCTCTTCCCGCTCTTCCCCCAGAAAAGTATTGCTGATCAAGGTCTCCTCTACTTCAGATTGAGTGTGCCATTCACCGATAACCCAAGCCTCGATGGTGATGATTTTGCCAAAAAAGCCGTCTCATTCGTCTATCCCCTGGTTTAGCATTGGCATAACTGCCATTGTTTTACTGTCACTCGCCCTGCGATTTTGGGGACTGGGTCGATTTAATCGCCTGGTATTCGACGAAGTTTACTACGCTATATTTGCCAATAACTACTTAACCGGTACTTCCTTTTTCAATCCCCATCCTCCCCTAAGTCAGTACATCATTGCCATTGGCATCTGGATTGGCTCTCACCTCCCCTTTGGGCAGGATACGGTTAACGACCTGACTGGTTCCTTACGGTCTACCTGGAGTTACCGATGGCTGAATGCCCTGACGGGTTCTTTGATTCCGATCGTAGTGGCGGCTGTGGCTTATCAACTCAATCGACGTCGCAGCTATGCTTTGATTGCTGCTCTGTTCGCAGCTACTGATGGTTTATTCCTGGTAGAATCCCGCTATGCCCTGAACAATATATATTTAGTGATCTTGGGATTACTGGGTCAGTTGTTTTTTCTGCTAGCTCTGAATCATCACAGTGCAAAACGCTGGCTGATGCTAATCCTATCTGGTGTGTTTTTTGGTGCTTCCGCAGCGATTAAGTGGAATGGCTTGTGGTTTTTGTTAGGCATTTATATAGTATGGGCTGTCGCTTGGGTATGGCAATTATTTAGAACTTATTTTGGCCAGAAAACCCGTACTCGCCCTATAGCATCGGGACGCCATCCATTACAGAACCTGACGGAACTGAATGTCGGGCACATCGTGCTAAACTTGGTGATTTTACCAGTTGTCACCTACAGCTTCCTTTGGATTCCTCACTTACTGATGAATCCTACCCCTGGATTCTGGGAGTCTCAAGTCAAAATTTTAACCTTCCATCAAAATGTGGGCAGTGGCACTGACGTCCATCCTTACTGTTCCAGGTGGTATAGTTGGCTGTTGATGTGGCGTCCGGTTGCTTACTTTTATCAGACTGCTAGTCACACCCCTGAAGCTGTTGCCACTGACTCCCCCTTATCGGCTGGTGCGAGCAATGTAATCTATGATGTCCATGCCATGGGCAATCCTTTCCTATGGTGGCTCTCGACTACAGCAATTTTGTTGCTGCTGCTGCTGTTAACCCAACGGATCTTAGAAGGGGTGGGCTGGAAATCCATACCAACTTCCTATACCTGGATTACCCTCTATTTGATCGTAAACTACGCCGCTAACCTATTGCCGTGGACGAAAGTGACTCGCTGCACATTTCTTTATCATTATATGGGAGCTTCAGTGTTTTCTGGATTAGCACTGGCTTGGCTAGTTGACCGCTGGCTACACAGTGAGCAAAACCAGTATCGTAGTGCTGGTGTCACCGTCATCTTGGTAGTTGTACTAGCTTTTATATTCTGGTTACCAATTTACTTAGGTCTACCCTTGTCTGGGTCAGGGTATCACCTGCGGATGTGGTTCCGTTCCTGGATTTAGGGTAATCCCGAGTTGTATTGAATTGAGATGTTGAGCCAGAAGAACAATCAGCTATCAGCGCTCCGTAGAACAGGCGTCTCGCCTGTCATCTGTTATTTCTGTTCTGTTGCCTGTTGCATTTGCTGAAAAAACCGCTATAGCTACTGTACTCCAAGAAATTCCAACCTGCTGTATGCCCCTCTGAAGTATCCCAATACGTAAGCAATCAGCTATCAGCCATTGGCCACGCTACGCGAACAGTTTTTGAATAAAAGAGGTAAGCATTCCTTTCCTAAGGAATGCTTACCGCAATACTATTGTCCACAATAAATTCACAAAAAATATACAGATACTTGACAGAAACTTCATAGTAATTTTGTGTGAAAAAGAACAGAATTGTGAATAATATACTCTCGAGGCTAGAAAATCCTGCCAACTTGGCAATCCATCTGGTTTCAGGAAAAGTTGAACCCCCTCAAACCAGTGGTTGGCGCAAATCACTCTGATTTTGTTGCCTCAGGCAATTAGTTAAAGTCTCAACTTGAATTCATGCGTAAGCCCATTTTGACGATTTTCTACCAGTTCAATCCATGGAATAGCAGCATCGGTGGCATTCAGACAGTGATCCGCTCCTTCATTAAATATGCTCCGAGTGAGTTTGAGGTGCGGTTGGTAGGAACAGGAGAACCCAAATCATCGACAGGGGTATGGCAAAAGACTGAGTATGCTGGTCGGTCAATCCAATTCATGCCCCTATTTAATATGCTCAATGATAATGTTAGGGGCTTTATACCGACTACTGTCAAGTATACAGCAGCTTTGTTAGGTCGTTGCTTGGCATCTGATTTTATCCACTTCCATCGCCTTGAACCAACTCTAGCAGCTCTCAACTGGTCTGGCGATAAGACGCTTTTCATTCACAATGATATTCAGCAGCAGATTGCTGCTGGCACTAGTAAGAAGGCCATGCTATGGCAGTATTTTCCGCCAGGGTATTTTGCACTGGAGCGCTTCCTGATTAAGCAATTTGACCAGATTTATTCTTGTAATACGGAATCAGCAAAATTCTACCAGGAACGTTACCCCGCTGTAGCTGAGCGCGTCACTTTTCTGAAAAACACAGTTGATACTGAGATTTTTTATCCCTTAGAACCAAGGGAACAGGAGAAGCAAAGGAAACTCCTTGCCCAGCAGCTAGGTTTACCAGAACAGACACGTTTTGTTTTGTTCGCAGGTCGCCTTCATCCCCAGAAAGATCCCATTTTACTGGTGCGAGCGTACGCAGCGCTCAACGACCCGAGTCTTCATCTGCTCATAGCAGGGGATGGAGAATTAGCTGGTGAAGTCCGTTCTGAAATTGCTCGTTTGGCGCTCTGTGAGCGAGTCACCATGCTCGGGTCCGTGTCCTTTGAAAAACTAGCCCAGTTGCACCGGATCAGCAGCGCCTTTGTACTGAGCAGTGCCTACGAGGGTCTTCCTATGGTTGTCCTGGAAGCACTCTCGAGTGGAACACCTGTAGTAACTACCAACTGTGGTGAAACCCCTAGACTGCTCCGTGCTGACAGTGGGATGGTGGCCTACGAAAGAACACCAAATGCGATCGCAAATGCTCTGGGTCATGTATTGCAACATGCCGAGGATTATCCGGCTGTGTCCTGTGTCAGGAATGCCCAGCCCTATGCAGCCCACACAGTCGTCAGCGATGTCTACAAAGACATGTTGCATCGTTGGAAACAGCGCTCTGTGTCATCTACTACTACCGCAGAATGCATTTAAATTAGACTTCTTGCATAAGTAGGGTACTTCCGATCAGGCAATAGGCAATACGGATTGTGGAGACTAGTTTGGGACTTTTGCAAGAGGTCTACTATCCAATGTCTGATTACATCTACCGTTTCTAAAAGAGAATCGCAAATCATGAAAATTGCCGTAATTGGAGCAAAAGGTTTACCGGCTAAACAGGGTGGAATTGAGCGCTGCTGTCAGGAAGTTTATCCCAAAATGGTTGCACAAGGTCACTCGGTAGATCTGTTCGCTCGACCGAGTTATACCCAAACCCCCTGGTTTTCCTCTTATAAATACAAAGGTGTGCAAGTGATTTGCCTACCCTCCTTATCATTCAGAGGGCTAGATGCGTTGACCAGTTCTGCTTTCGCTGCGATCGCTTCAATTATCAAACGCTATGACATTGTGCATTTCCATGCTGTCGGTCCAGCCCTGTTTAGCTGGATTCCCAGAATTACCTCTTCTACAGGGATTGTGGTTACCTGTCATGGATTGGACTGGCAACGAGCTAAGTGGGGCCGACTTTCTAGTAGTATCATCCACTTGGGAGAAAAGGTGGCAGTGAACTATGCCCATGAACTGGTTGTAGTATCAAACAATCTCAAGTCTTATTTTTGGAAAACCTACGGCATTGATACAATTGACATCCCCAACGCCCCAGGGATATATGCTGAGTCAGACCCGAAATTTCCCTATCTTAAATCCCTCTCACTACAACAGGGACGTTATATTCTATTCCTAGGCAGACTGGTACCGGAAAAACGACCCGATTTACTGATAGAGGCGTTTCAATCCCTCAAGCCTAGAGGATGGAAACTTGTTCTAGCTGGTGGTATCAGTGAAATGCCTGAGTTTACCTCGAAGCTGGTCAATATGGCAGCTGGAAATAACGATATACTCTTCACGGGTGAACTCCAAGGATCTCGCTTATCAGAGATCATGCGAGGAGCAGGGATTTTCGTTTTGCCTTCTGATTTAGAAGGAATGCCCCTAGTGATGCTAGAAGCGATGCGGGAAGGAATCCCAGTGGTGGCAAGTGACATTCCGCCACATCGGCAACTTGTTGGTCAAGAGCGAGGTCTGCTGTTCGAGACTGGAAACCCTAACTCCTGCGTTCGTTGTCTAGCCCAAGGCATACAGCAACCTCTGGAGTTGGCAAAAATGGCTAAGAAGGCACAACAGTATGTGCAAGCTAACTACAACTGGGAAAAAATCACTGCTGATCACTTAGCCCTGTATGCCAAAGTTACCGACTCACCTGTTGTGATCACACAGCAAACAAACGACTCAATTCAGCAGCCTACCACTGAACTAAAGGTGAGTCTAGGTAAGGAATTCCAGTCAACACTCAAGCCTAAAGCAATGACTATGACACCTGAAAAACGGCAGCGTCTACAAGCTTGTCTACAAGAACTCACTACTCTTCTGTACGAAGAAACGAATTCTCGGGAACAGACTGATGCAGAGAATTTGGAAAAAACCTTACGTAAACAAATCTTAGAACAAGTCAACTTCCAACTTGACCTGTTGTTGTCTAGCAAGCCACAGGAACTCAATAAGGTCCCCCTAGAAAAGTGAACTATTAAGGTAAAAGGCAAATTTAAACTTTCAAATTGCTGCAATTAGCAATTAGCAATTAGCAAATGACTTAAAAAACGTGTAATGGAGACCAGCCTTTCATCTTTAGTATCAGTCTTGAAGCGTCGGTTTTGGCCAGCTCTGGCTACCTTTGCTTCCGTAATTGGTGCCTCGATCGCCTATCTAGTCTATACTTCACCAGTGTATGAGGTGAAAGCAAGGCTAATGCTTGACAATAAACAGGTAAGTGTTTCTCCCTTAGGTCGTGACCTTAGCCAATTGCCTAACCGGGGACCGGGTGGGGCTAACCCAATTGCTAATCAAGCAGAACTGGTTAAGTCCCAACGGATTCTGCAGCAAGCAATTGACCAAGTATTTTCACAATACGTCAGTAATTTAGTGACAAAAATAACTCCTAAAGAACTTAAGAAGGATTTAACAGTCAAAAATATTCCTGCTACTAACATTCTTGAAATCAGCTATCAGAATCAAAACCCGGAATTAGCTACTGTGTTGCTTAATGCTGTTGCCAACGCAATGGTTTACGAAAGTACTGAAGCAATTCGCCAAGAAGCTAGAGCAGTACGGGAGTTTTTGGAGAAGGAGCTTCCTCAGCAACGGGCATTGACTGAAGCAGCAGAAGTGGCGGAGAGCAAGTATAGAAAAAGTAGTGGTTTAGTCTCCTTTAATGAACAAACCGAAAGCTTGGTGGAGAGTCTTGCTAAGGTAGAAGACCAGGAACGTCTTCTGTATGCCCAACTTGAAGAGATCAATGCCCGGCTGAAGGCAATCGAGCAACTAACAGGCTTTAATACTATTAATAATGCCTACGTAGGTGGAAGGGTTGGTCAAGATGAACAACTAGATAAATTACGGGATAAGCTAGCAGATTTGGATTCCGAGTTAGCTACGGTTCGTTCACGTTTTAACGAGAATCATCCCACAGTACTATCGTTGCTGGAAGAGCGAGATGCTATCCGTTCACTCTACAATGATAAAATTGCTACTATTGCCCCCAACCCTCAGACCATAAGCCCTAGCGATGTAGCATCTGATCAGTTGAGTCAGGAGCTTACCTCCAGATATATTATTTCTAACACTGAACAATTAGCACTGGCAGAGAAGCTAAAAGTTTTACAGCGTGAGCGAGCTATACTTCAGAATCATCTTGAGCAACTACCCATTAAACAGCAACGTCTTACGGCATTAGTTCGCCAACGAGAAGAAGCAACTGAATCGTTGAAATTTCTACAAAACAAACTAGAGGAAGCACGGATTGCTGAAGCTCAACTCGTTAGCAATATCCGTATTATTGCTGAAGCTCAAGTCCCCTCCTTACCCAGTGAACCCAATAAGAAAGTGGTGCTAGTACTTGCTACCGCTGCTGGAATTACCCTAGCCATCGGTATTATTCTACTGCTGGAGGTGATAGATAACAAGTTGTACGATGTTTCTGATGCAGAGGTACTGCTGAAACTTCCCAGACTGGGAGTCTTACCGGAAATACCGTTATCTGCTCTGAGTCTTAAGCATCCCGAACAATTTTTGGATGATCTCAGTTTAGTTGAACCTTACCGCCTACTCCTCAAGAAGCTAGAGTTTCGGACTCAACAGAAGTTGAAGCTGATTGTGGTCAGCAGTACGGTTTCTGGTGAAGGTAAGTCAATCGTGGCTTCCCATTTAGCAGCTGTGTCAGCTATGTTATCTCGGCAGACATTAATTATTGATGCAGACCTACGTAAGCCCAAGCAGCATCGGATCTTGGGGGTAACCCCATTGCCTGGTCTGACGGATGTAATTGACAGAGATATCAATCTGTTTGAGACAGTGCAACCCACAAGTATTGAAAACCTCTCAATTTTGACCTCTGGTGGGCTGTTTACTAACCCCTCTAGGGTGCTAGAGTCAGCTTCGATGAAACATCTGTTAGCCAAAGCAGCAACTCATTATGATCTGGTCATCATCGATACTCCACCCATTAGTAGCTGTGCCGATGTTCATACCTTGAGTCGGTATAGTGAGGGATTAGTCATGATTACCCGTCCCAACTTCACACCAAAGGACATCCTACTTCAAGCAGGAGAAGAATTGAAAGAATTGAAAGATAATGGCTTGCCCATACTAGGGGTGGTGATCAATGGGATGACGGCTCAGACTGAAAGATTTTACTCCTATTCCGATCAGAGTTACCAGTCTTTATCCAAATCCCTGAAGCGTTTGAGCGATCTCAATGGTTCCCTCAACAAGTCTGTAGCGCCTGGGAAGTCTGTTTTATCGCGGGGTTCAGATGATGTGGAGCAATAACGGTCCGAGTCGTTTCCCTAACCCTACCGTTTTGGTAGGGTCAGCCGGTGTAGGGGTTGGTATAGTTACAGGGTTACTGGCTGGCATTAATCCCCTTTTACTGGTTTTAGCCCTGGGCGCAGGTATGGTAGCAGTGCTGGTCTACTGCTTTGCCAGCTTTGAGCAAATTGTACTGGGTATGTTAATCCTGCGTAGCTCTCTTGATATTTTCTCAAAGCAACAGTTACCAGCACTATTTGCCATCGGGCTTGATGCTCTAACATTACTCTACGTGACAGTAATGTTATTAACAGGTCGGAGGGTTCAAACTGATAAATTTTGGTGGTTATTTGCTGGTTGGGTAGGGTTACAGGGTTTGTGGGTTATCCTGCTTGCTTTGGGAGGATTAGGACTTGATAGTTCGTATATTTCAGTGAGTATCCGGGAGTGGGTGCGCCTATTTTCATGGCTGATGGTCTACCTGCTGATCATGCAGCTTAAAAACCGAATTCCTCCTGAAAAAATTATCCATATGCTGTTCTTGGCTCTTGTTTTACCACTTACATTAGCCTTGATCCAGATGATCATTCCTTCAGTGTTACCTTCGATACTTTCACCAATTACAAATCACTCTGCCACAATCTCTGGAGGAACATCTCGAATCAGAGGGACTCTGGGTCACCCCAATACCTTCGTTACCTTTATATTGCTATTTATCGGTCTGACCTATTGGAAGTTAAGTCATTCAAAGCAGCGTTTGCTCTGGCTTCTGTTGCTAGGTTTACTCGCCTTTTTCTTTGTGAGTACCAAAGCCCTATTTGGCTTGATGATGTTGGCGACTTTTGTGTTGGTTTTGATTGCCCCTAGATTAAGTCTAGTTAACCTAATCGGTGGGTTGCTATTTTTCGCCCTAGTTATAGGACTATTTGCAAGTTCAGAGTTTGGACAAGAACGCCTCGGATCAATTGCTAACACACCGCTACTCAATCCTGACATTGATATCTGGCGTGCGATTCTGCTCTCGAAGGTAGACCACAACAGTTTTAATTGGCGGCTCGATCAGTGGACTTACTTACTGACGCAATGGCAGCATGTCCCAATCTTGGGTTATGGTCTGGGTTTGAGTGATCACATTAGTACCAATGGTCTTCTTCCCCACAATGATTATGTCCGGAGTCTGGTAGAAGGTGGGTTACTGGGTCTAGGGACTTTTTTAGCTTTTCTCTTTGCTCAGTTTGTGCGTCTTGTTCAGTTACTTCGGTATGCACCTGCTGGAAGTGGACAGCGGGATTTGTGTTTTATCCTGTTGGCAACTCTTATGGCTATACCTGTAGGGATGATTACCGAGAACATCTGGAGTCATACCAATTTCTTTTTCTACTGGTATACCTTGTTGGCAATTGCAGGTTGGAACTGGCAGAGGCGTCCACCTTCTGATAGTACTGTTGTTACTAGTACTTTAAAACCAACTCGGTTCTCAACTAGAGTTGGCAACTGAGGGTTAGTAATTTTAGTGTTTTAATTTTAGTGTTTTAACTTTCGTGTTTTAACTTTAGTTTTTTAACTATTTAGTGATCTAACTAGAAAACTTAGGAGTTTATAGATATGCCAAAGGTTTCTGTAGTTATTCCCACCTACAATGCCATGACTTATCTTCCCAAAACTATCGATAGTGTTTTCAATCAAACCTATGATGATTTTGAAGTAATAGTTGTTAATGATGGCAGTACAGATAATACTGAGCAATGGATTTCTCAGATAGCTGACCCGCGAGTTAAACTAATTTCCCAAGCCAATCAAGGCTTGGCTTCTGCAGCACGAAACAAGGGAATTGCTAATGCTAGGGGGGATTATATAGCATTCATTGATGCTGATGATCTTTGGGAGCCCACTAAGCTAGAAAAACAACTGTCTGTTCTGGAAGAAAATCCAGATGTCGGTCTGGTATACACCTGGGTTGCCTATATCAATGAAACCGGTAAACCTACAGGTAGAGTGTTTGAACATCACGCCGAGGGTAATGTTTGGGAGAAGCTGGTTGAACACAATATAGTTGAATGTGGCAGTGTAGCAATGGTTCGTCGCCACTGCTTTGAGAGCCTAGGGGTATTTGATCAAACTCTTCGCGCGGCTGAAGATTGGGACATGTGGCTTCGGATCGCTTCACGCTATCCTTTTGCTGTGGTAAAAGAACCCTTAGTTCGCTATCGCCAGCATCAAAATAATAAGTCCAAAAAGTATGTAAAAAGGCTAGAAGACTTCCGTACAATCATTGAAAAAGCTTTTCAATCTGCTCCCTTTGAAAGCTTACATTTAAGAAATCGAAGCTATGGCAATATTAACCTCTGCCTAGCGTGGAAATGTCTTCAAAGTAGTGAGCAAGATTACAAAATGGCTAATCATTTTCGTCGTCAAGCTCTCATGCATTACCCTCAGCTACGCTTCTCCCGAGAGTACATCCGTCTCAGTATAGCGATCGCATTGATGCAGTGGTTCGGACCTGAGGGCTATGGCAAAGTGCTAGAGCTGGCTTACAGTGTGCGTCAGCGACTATCAAATGTTGCATGATATCAAGTTCGCTTGTTTCCTTCATTTATTGTGATTTGTCATTTGTCATTTGTCATTTATCAAAAGTCTTGAGCTCCACAAGGTTTTGCTTTTTAACGAACACTCTTGTGTTAGGCAATACCGATGCTAATAGATTTGATATAAAACGGCATTTTACTAAGCCTTATATGATCTTCAAATCTTGGAAATTCAAACGGTATTTATTAGGATTACTGCTGCTGGTAACAATAGCTATAAGCATTGGTTTGGCTAATTATCTACCACCCAACAATTTGATGTATGCTAAGAGCAGCACTCCTACCACTCGTGACCCCTGGCTCTGGCCCTTTTCTCAGGACTCAATCTGGAACATGCCGATTGGTAGTCATGCTAAGTATAAACCGGCTAATCTACCTCGATCAGCCCGTTCTTCTGTAGATGTTGATCTGTTATTTATTATCCCCGCAGGTAGTCCACTGCAACCCTTGTATAATCCTGGCAGTTGGACAAAGCGATGTAGCGGTCAGACAAGCTATGAAAATTTATCTATTCCTATTCCTGATGATTTAATTGTTCCGGATGCGATTAACACTCCCACTAAGTATTCTACTCCCAATAATGCTGCTGCTTTGCTTCAGCCTGATGGTCACACCATAATCCAACTAGAACCTATGGCTCGCTGTGTTAAAGGTGGTCCTGTATATGGCTATCACTGGCCAAAAAAAGACTTAGATTTATACAGTCAAGGTATTGCTGGAGGTCATCTTGGTTCTGGATTGTCCTCTATAGGTGGAACGATACGCAAGGGAGAGTTGACTGGTAGCGAGCCAATTCGCCATGTTTTAAAAATAGAACTTTGGGGAAAATACCTCAATTACAATCCCCAAAGCCCTACACCTGGATACCGCTGGCCTGCGGATAGAGCAGATCGTAGAGCTCCATCTAAATATAAAGGTAAGGATTCTCAACTGGTAATGGGATCTCTGTTAGCAATTCCTCCTAAGGTAACAGAAGAAAGTCTTGGTATAACTACACCAGCCGGTAAAAAACTTTTTCATGCTTTACAAGATTATGGCGGTTATGTAGTGGATGGAACAGGTAGAGATGCTTATGCTTTAGCTGTGGAAAAAGGGGTGAAACAAGAGTTTAAATCAGCTTATGGTTATCGGTTATTTGCTAAAGCTCACCATAATAATCCCTTTTACAAAGATTTTATGGAACTCTTTCAATCTTTACATATTGTTACTAACAATAGTCCAAACCGCGTAGGTGGAGGCGGTAGACCTAGAGCGCCTTTAGCTCCTCCCTTTGCTAATGTACCTGTATCCTAATGCTAATCAAAAAGCTCAAGCAGCTATCATCTGACCAATTCATTCGTAACATTAGCTGGCTAGGAAGTGCTGAACTAGTGCAGCGCATCTTCCGTTTAGCGACAACGGTTACTCTAGCTCGTGTCTTCACTCCCTATGATTATGGAATGGTATCAGTCATTGTTACTACTTTTCAATTTGCTAACACTCTCAGCCTGAGAGCGGGGATTGGAGCTAAGCTGATTCAGGCTGATGAGCAAGAGTTAGAGATTATCTGTAATACCGCCTACTGGCTGAATTGGATTTTATGTGTTTCCCTAGCTATTCTTCAGTGTATTGCTTCCTATCCGATTGCTTGGTTTTATGACAACAACCAACTGATTTTACCCATCTGTGCCCTTTCCCTAATTTACTTAATGTTTCCAGTTTTCATGGTTCAGTCTGCTTTGATTGAACGAGAAAACCGACTAAACGTTAGGGCTTGGTGTTATGCTGCACAGGCAATAGTCAGCAATATCATTATCGTTGGTTTAGCGCTGTTGGATATGGGGGTTTGGGCTGTAGTATGGTCGATGGTTTTATCCTATCCAGTATGGATTGTAATTACCTATTCCAATCATCCTTGGCGACCCCCTAAATCTGTCAGTTTGAAGCAATGGCAAAACATTACAAGTTTTGGCAGCAAACTGCTGGGAGTTGAGTTGTTAAATAAGCTAAGACTCAACATCGATTATTTACTAGTGGGTCGATTTCTCGGTATGGAAGTATTGGGGATTTACTTTTTTGCATTCAATGCTGGATTAGGGATTAGTCAGAGTGTTATTAATGCCTTAGGTTCCGCCTGGTATCCTCATTTTTGTCAAGTTCGTGAGGATTTAAAGGAGCTGAAAAAGCGATACTTTGGGAGTTTCAAGATGATTGGAGCAATTGTATTACCACTGGTTGTTATACAAACTAGTTTGGCTCCATTTTATGTGCCAATTGTGTTTGGTGAAAAATGGGTAACGGCAATTCCTGTTTTAATCTTGATTTGCTTTTCAGCCTTGCCAATTGCCTTGTCTCGTTCCACATCTCGGCTACTTCAAGCGCTGGATAAAGCTCACATTGATCTAGGCTGGAACGTGATTTTCACTGTTGTGTTTACTACTTCCTTACTCCTAGTCATGCAAGGAGGAATTTTTTGGGTAGCTGTAGCTGTTCTGATCACCCAATTAGTAGCGATGCCAATTTTTGCGGTTTGGATCATTCGATACGTCTTTGGTAAAAGGTCAGCGTCGTCTGATTAATATCAAGTCCGCGTTTATTCAGTATTATATAGCATTTACCATACTTATGAGGTACACAAACTTTTTTCCCACTTCCCTCACTTCCCCTCCTGGGAGGGGTTAGGGGTGGGTTCCTGCTCCCTGCTCCCTTCCCCCCTTACTAAGGGGGGTTAGGGGGGATTCCTGCTCCCTAAAACCTATAACTTTCTAAACCAATTGATAAATACTCTAATGACATAGGAGACAAAAAATGAATGACTTGTTCAATAGTATCTTTCTGGAAGTTAGTGCCAGAACTAGCAATTTGTTTCAGGGAAGCTTGAAGGAAAATATTGTTTTTATTCATATTCCTAAATGTGGAGGGTCGTCAATTAGCAAAGCCCTTAAATCTTGTTATGCTACTTGGGATATCAGAGATCGTAATTTATGTCATCTGGATGCCGCTGCATCTTTGAAGGCTGCTCAGAAACTGATTGATCGAGACTTATCATCGAGTAGGGTAGATGACCCGGTTGTGTTAAAGCTCCGAGAGAATTTACTTGTCTATTTTATGTGTCGGGAAAATGTTAATTACATTACTGGTCACTTGGTATTTAGTTCAGTAGCTCATCGCCATTTTAAAGAAAACTATGCCTTTATTACTATTTTACGAGATCCAGTAAAACGATGGATTTCCGAATATTTCTATAATCGTTATAAAAGCCATGAACATTGTAAAATAGATATGGAAATCGAAGAGTATTTAGACTCAGAGTTTGGTCAAGCACAAGGACATAAATATGTAACGTTTTTAGGAGGTAACCATGAAATAGGAGACTACAGCCCAGAGCAAGCTGTTAATCAAGCTAAAGAAAATTTGCATAAATTTGCTCTGATCGGATTCCTAGAGTACCCAGAAAAATTTTTGAAACAGTTTGAAGATCGCTTTGGCAGAAAATTAAGGATTAGGAGTTTAAATCGTAATCCTAAATCAAAAAAGCACCAATCTTCTGTCATCACTGAAAAAATTTTAGAAAAAATCCAAAGGATATGTCAGCCTGATCTTGAAATATCCTTTGGATTTTTTCTAAAATTTTTTCAGTGATGACAGAAGATTGGTGCTTTTTTGATT
>NZ_JAAHFV010000162.1:0-14199 GCF_010672755.1 Moorena sp. SIO1F2 | reverse complement strand
CAATGAGGTTACGGAGCTGTGTTGCCAAATTGGCATAAAAAATCTTTCCATAGCGGTGTTTTAGTATGCCCCTACTTACATTTGTCCAAGAGTGACCCTAATGACTATAGCCCTTATGATCATCAAAGAATTACCACATCAGTTGCCACATTAGTTGCCACATTAGTTGTAAGTGCCCATGGCGTGGGTCGGCGATGCTTGCTCCCAATTGCTTGTAGTCAGCTGCCAGTCAGAACTGCTGTAGACGTAAGTGATGCGGATATGCTCTAGGATTATGTAGAAGCAGGTAGATTTTAGCCAGTCTGAGGGGTCTTGAATATCTTGTCCAGATTCAATTTTGCTAACACCACGAAGACAGCCTTCAAAAAGTATCTGGCCTATATCAAGTTCCTGTTCAAGATTGAAGTACTTGAGTTGGCGTTTAATAAATGTATATACCTCAGAGTTTTCTTTTTGTTTCCAGCTAGAATCAACTACTGCATCAAATTTTTGACGATTAGGGGATTTTAGGAGGTCTTGGGTTTGCATCTGGTGTACTTCCTCTAGAAAAATCAACATACCAAGTTGAGGCTTATTACTTCAGTTTTTCTTGAAGAAGCCTCATGATTATTCTTAATAAATAATGAGAATTAAGTCTTGATTTGTGACACTGATCGAGTTTGAGCGTTCAGCTAAGGCGCGACGCCCATGCTACACTTTATGCAAACAGGTATCAGCCCCTATGCCCCTACAGCCAAGGAGCTTAGGTTCGACTGATAACCAAAAGCTCAGTTGACTTGAGGTGTCTTTCCAAAGTGGAAAGCCTTGGCACCAGTGTCTGTAGGTGTCTTTTTAGGGACATCCGTGGTGCCTAGGGTGCTCAAGGTGCTCACAGAGCAAGGCTTGATATTGATCCATATCAATTACAATACCAAGTTTGCTGGCATCTGTGACAGTACTCGAAAGGGTACTGTTATTTGTTTTTATTTGTGTTATCCTTAAAGATTAGTAAGAAATGTCAAGGATTCCTGTCTGCTGCTCCCTGTTCCCCGTTTCCCGTTGCCATTGGCTGAATACTTACAAAGATGACTAGATTCATGACCCTTGAGCCTTTTTCCTCAAGAGGTGCAATCACCCACAGAAAGTCCTTTAGATACCAACCATTCCCGATTGAATAGCCGTGATTGATAACGACCACCGCCATCACAAAGTACAGTCACAATTGTATGACCAGGTCCCATTTGTTTAGCCAGAGCAACAGCAGCTCCGACATTAATCCCGACAGACCCTCCCATAAATAATCCATCCCGACTCAGCAGCTGGTAAACTACCCGGAGACATTCGTGGTCATCAATTTGAATCGCATCATCAATGGGAGCCCCTTCCATATTGCCAGTAATACGGCTGTTACCGATACCTTCTGTAATAGAGCTACCTTCCGGTTTAATTTCACCGGTCTTGACATAACTGTACAAACCACTGCCCATGGGGTCAGCCACCACACATTGAAGGTTAGGATTTTTTTCTTTCAAATACATCGCTACCCCTGCATAGGTCCCACCTGTCCCAGTTGCTGAGACCCAAGCATCAATTTTCCCGTCAGTTTGCTGCCACAGTTCTGGCCCAGTGGTTTCATAATGAGCTTGTCGGTTTGCCAAATTATCAAACTGATTCGCCCAGATGGCATTATCCATCTCTTGGGCAATGCGTCCAGAAAGCTTTACATAATTATTCGGGTCTTTGTAGGGTACTGCTGGCACTGGGCGGACTTCAGCTCCCAGTGTTCTGAGGGTATCCATTTTTTCTTGGGATTGAGTTTCCGGGATAATAATCAAGCACTTGTATCCCTTAGCATTACAGATATGGGCTAGACCAATGCCCGTATTGCCAGCGGTTCCTTCAACAACTGTACCCCCAGGCTTGAGTAAGCCTTTTTCTTCTGCATCTTTAATAATATAGAGGGCAGCTCGGTCTTTTACAGAACCGCCTGGATTGAGAAACTCCGCTTTCCCTAGGATTTCACAACCCGTCTCTTCGCTAAAGCTGTTTAAGCGAATCAGTGGTGTATTCCCAACTGTGTTAACAAAACCTGCTTTGATATCCATTTCAATCAAGTTTAAATTACAAATTATAAAGAATGAAGAATTAAGAATTAAAAATGAAGAATGAAGAATTAAGAATGAAGAATTAAGAATGAAGGATGAAGAATCCTTAATCCTTCATCCTTCAGACCTGATAATTATTTTATATCATGTCAGGATAATTACCCTTAATAAAAATGTCCCCCATCTCCCCATCTCCCCATCTCCCCATCTCCCCACACTTTTATTATGGGTATTCAACCGAACTTGATATTACTTGTTAGGTTGGGGTGTCATCCGCAGATAGGGCTTAATTACCTCATATCCTTTGGGAAACCGTTCCTTCAACTCTTCTGGATCTTTGATGGATGGTACAATAACGCAGTCATCCCCGTCTTTCCAGTTAACCGGAGTAGCAACTTTATAGTCATCGGTCAACTGTAGGGAGTCAATCACTCGCAGGATTTCGTCAAAGTTACGACCGGTGCTAGCAGGGTAGGTTAACACTAACCGCAATTTCTTCTGTGGGTCGATGATGAAAACAGAGCGTACGGTTAGGGTATTGTCAGCGTTGGGGTGGATCATATCGTAAAGGTCAGACACCTTTTTATCTGGATCCGCCAAAATCGGGTAGTTGACCGTTGTTGTCTGGGTTTCGTTGATATCTCCAATCCAGCCTTTGTGGGAGTCAACATCATCCACGCTCAAGGCTAGCACTTTAACATTGCGCTTCTCAAATTCGGGCTTGAGTTTAGCAACCATACCTAACTCGGTGGTGCAAACTGGGGTGAAGTCGGCTGGGTGAGAAAACAGCACCACCCAGCTATCTCCTGCCCATTCATACAAGTTAATCTCACCTTCGCTAGAATTCTGAGTAAAGTCGGGTACGGTATCCCCCAATCGTAGAGTCATGGCTAAATCCTGTTGCTATTTGTTCTTCTCAGGATTGTTATAGTGCCACAAAACTCAAGTTTATTCGTCAGCTTTTAGATCTATTTTAGGATTTGCTTAGGAATTCGTTATTCAGTGGTCAGCGGTCAGCCGTCAGCGGTCAGCCGTCATCCATTGGCGTAGCGTGGCCTTGGCCTTTGGCCACGCTGCGCTAACAGTAGCTCTATCTGTAGCCCATAAGCTGATAGCTGATACGCGACACGCTGATAGCTGATATAGCAATCCGTGTAGGAATTGAGAGAATTTTGATGCGATATTCCCTACTCCCTGTTCCCTGTTCCCTGTTCCCTGTTCCCTTTGCTATAGCTGATAGCTCATAGCTTACAAAGCAACATTTGTCAATGAACTAGGGTGGGAATCGTCTTCTCGAAAAAGTTTAGGTCTTGTGTCTGGACTTCGATATTATGAGATGATGAGAAACAAAAATTAAACTAAACCCACAGAGATTAATTTCTCTTAGTGCTGTGTTGTGTAAGTAAGGAGTTTTATGATGAAAAAATTGGTTCATCTGGCAGTGTTATGCCTTCTAGTGCTTAGCTTGGGGTGCTTGGGCTTACCCCAAAATGCGATCGCTTCCCCTATGTCTTCAGCAGACACATTTTCGTTAAATAACTTAACGTTGCCCTCATCTACCGCTTTAATCGCTCGTTCCCGGAGCAATGCGGCTGATCGCAAGTTAGCCACCGAGTTTGGTAAGAAGACTGACCTGAACAATACTCCTTTGCGTAAGTTTCGCAAATATCGCGGATTCTACCCAAACTTGGCTCGTAAGATTGCTGATAATGCTCCCTACGAGTCAGTAGAAGATGTTCTGAACATTAAGGGACTCAGCGCAAAGCAGAAGAAAAAGTTACAAAAGCAAATTGATAAAGGTAATTTTACCGTGACTAAGACCTCAGAAGTTTATAATGCGGGCGACGATCGCGTTAATCCTGGCGTGTACTAACAACGCCATTGGTGGTTAGCTTTAAATTTTTTGTCTCCAGATAAAGCTTTTCTAGCTGAGCGCAAAGCGCTTAGCTAGATCAATCCAGGGTTTAAAGGGCTCTAACTCAGCTGAGCACAAAAACTAGCTGGAATAGTTGACGGTACGTGCTTGTCCGTCAAGGTAATAAACTCCCAGACAGTGGTGTTGATTATCTGTAATTACCCAAGGATGAGTTACATAGGTTTGTTGAGTATAACCTTGGCCTGGTTTGAGCTGATAATAGTATGTTCTGTTGCCCTGGTAGTTCAGCCAATAAGTCTTGATTAGCTGAGGGGGTGAAATTATCCATTAAAAGCTTGCTATATAAGGCTTTGAGGCCAATGAACTCAGGGAAGATACAGTCGGAAATTAACTCTCGATTCATTTTCTGGAAGCTCAAACCATTATAACTACGTCCAAAGGAGCGCCCAAAACAGAATGTATCTTTTTGTAACTTATGGGCTGAAATTATTACCCAGTAAGGATTTCAGCTTGCATATCATATTATGTTCGGATAATTAGTTATAAAAAACCATTACCCTTGAAACCTTACTTTTTTACTTCTGCCTTCTGCCTTCTGCCCTCTGCCTTGCTTTCGACGCTTAGTATAAGTATTTAACCGGACATGATATCACCCCCCCAAGAGAAAGTTGCATAAATGGTCACAGTATTGGCGAATTCAAGAAATCTAACGAAATATTTAAAGTTAGAGGGTTTAAACGCATACAGATCTAGGATAGGTCTAGCTTCTTGGCAACTATGCTTACGTCGCTTTATTCGCATCTAAAAAGGGCTGTACTACATGTTAACTGTAGCCGTTATTACATTTTGTGTAGATCGAGACAGAGAATTAGAGCGCTGCATCAATAGCGTCAGACTACAGCAAGTACCTACAATACATTATGTCTTTTCAGAACGAGTTAATGAGTTAAAAACTAGCCCAGTACTCAAACCAATCAAAGATATTGTCAGGTGGGTAGCCATTGAAGATGTACCCTACCACGAGCACTCCTCTCCTCGCATGGCTAAACTACGTCAGTCTGCCCTAGAAAAAATCCAGGAACCTTTTGTCTGTTTTCTAGATGACGATAATGAGTTTTTGCCTAATCATCTAAGTAGTTTGTTGCACTGTATTCAAGAGCAGCAACTAGATGCTGCCTACTCTTGGAGGATTCTACTCCACCCTGACGGTTCTCTTTTTGAAGGGGATTATTATCCCTGGCATGCAGATCCAAAGACTGCAACTCTTCTCTATAAATGGTGTGTAGACAACGAAGTTATCCGTTTGGGAGATGCTGTTGTGTATGATGGTCCTCGAGTTTCAGACGATCCTCGAAATGTAGCAACGGTAGATATGAATGAGTGGTTGTTCAGGACTAAATCACTGCTGCGTATTGGCTTTAATGCAGAATTCACTCAAGAAGAGCTGGATAATCAGGTAGGAGAAGATGACAAGATTCTAAAGAAAATCTTAAATATTGATTTTCGGTTTGCTTGCAGTCAACAAGCTACTGTTAAATACTATTTGGGTGGAGTTTCCAATTCAGATGACAATTATCGATATTCGATATGATAGTTCTTCAAATTAGCAGGTTAGCCATTGATGGAGGAACCCCTATCTTCGAAAGGCAGTGGCCCAAATGGCCTCAATCCGATGCAGAAACTGAATCGGAAGTTATTAAAGTATTACGCAGTGGGCGTTGGACCATCAGCGGATTCTCTAATGGTAAACCTTTACAAGAACAGATATTTGCTTCTGCATTTAGCAGCTTTCTGGGCGCTAAGTACTGTATTCCAACTGATCATGGGACATCAGCTTTAGAGCTAGCGATGGAAGCTTGTGATGTTAAGCCGATGGACGAAGTCATTGTGCCTGGGCTTACTTGGGTGGCTTGTCCATATTCTGTTCTGGCTCAGCAAGCGATTCCTGTGTTAGCTGATGTTGATCCAAAGACCATGTGTCTTGATCCCAAATCAGTGAAGCAGCTGATTACTTCTAAGACTAAGGCAATTTTGGTAGTTCATCTCTACAGTCGTATTGCCAATATGTCGGCACTATGTCAGATTGCTAAAGAGCATGGTTTAACAATTATAGAAGACTGCGCCCAGTCCCATGGCGCACGCTGGAAAGGTAAGTGCGTGGGTACACTCGGTCAAGTTGGAGCATTTAGCATGCAACAGGGTAAGCCTTTGACTGCAGGGGAGGGAGGATGCTGCGTCACGAATGATGATGACCTAGCCGAGAGAATTTATCGCTTTCGTACAGATGGACGTTTCTTAGCAGGCGAAGATGGTCGTACTTTAGGACGAACAGAGTTGCTGGAATCTGGCCACGTCCTTAGTGGACGTAATCGATGTCTTTCTGATATTCAGCTTGCAATCTTAACGATCCAGCTTAAAAAGCTTAAAGCCCAAAATGAACAGAGAAGAAGCAATGCAGCTTATCTTGCCCAGCTCTTACAACAATTGCCTGGTATTTCTATTCCGTCTTATCACGAACCAGATGATGAGGAAGTCTATTACCATTTTGCTTTTTTCTTAAATGAGACATTTTTACGGGGAAAAACCGTTGCCTGGGTTGGGGAAGCACTCTCAGCAGAGCTTGGAACATGGGTACATCAACCATATGTTCCTCTATCACGTCATCCACTGTACGTTCCTGAGAAAAAAGCTTGGGTTCAGCAGTCAGAGTCAGTGAAAAGTTTAGTTGACAAAAAACGTTTTCATCTTCCTTCTTCAGAAGAAGTACATGAAAAAACATTACTGTTACACCACTCTGTTTTATTGTCACCCCGTGAGGATATGGATATGATTGCAGCGGCACTTCACAAAATCTATTCTGGGATAAATTAGAAATTATGAAAACTTTGCTTTCCCCGAACTTTAGTGAGCAGCTAAAAAGCAGCAAATTTCTTGAAGTTTGCTTCAACTTTGGCGAGCGCAACATGCCCATCCTGATTGGTCAAGATGTACATCATGAGTGCATTAAGTTTTGCCAACAAAAGAATCCTGATCAAATATTTTTTATCGCAGATGATCGTGTTTGGGAACTGTATGGAACTGTCATTGAATCACGATATTGTTCTAATTTTTCAGTGCGTAAAGCGCTGGTCAAACCCTCTGAGAAATTAAAGACCTTAGATCAAGTTAATCGTCTCTTAGAAGAGGCGATTGCAGCGGGGGTAACTCGCCGCAGTATCGTGATTGCCCTTGGAGGCGGGCTTGCAGGGAATATTGCTGGGATGGTTGCAGGCCTGCTTTACCGAGGCATTTCTATGGTTCATATGCCAACAACCTTCCTGGCCATGTCAGATTCAATTTTATCACTCAAACAGGCCGTAAATGGTCAGCGTGGGAAGAACCTGTTTGGCATGTACTACTTACCTGAAGCTAGTTTTGTCTCTGTCAATTTCTTGAAGACTTTGCCTGAAAAAGAACTTATTGCTGGCATCAATGAACTAATCAAAAATTGCCTTGTTTTTGATGCTGAACAAACAGAAAAGCTGGTCTCCTTGATTAGGCAGCCAGCTAATGATTCCACGTGGATTCAATTAGTTTTGCTCGGGATAAAGGCAAAACAGAAGCTACTTCTTATCGATCCTTATGAAAAGGGAATAGGGATTTCCCTGGAGTATGGCCATACGGTGGGTCACGCTTTAGAGGTCCAGCACAGTGAATTATCCCATGGGATTGCTGTTGGATTAGGAATGTTAGTAGCTTCTGCCATCTCCTTAAATCGAGAATGGTTAAGTGAAGAGGAGTATTGGTTACACTACCGTCTACTCCATGGTGCTAATCCGAAGATTCAATTTCCACAGACCCTCGATTTTGACAAAACCCTCCAACTGATCCGGAAGGACAACAAACATGGCTATCTCAGTTCAGGTTTAGAACAACATCCCTTTGTTTTATTGCGGTCGATTGGTCTGGTTGCGATGACTCATGAAAAACCTTTAGTCTGTGTTAATGAGGCTGAGATACTCACGGCGATAGAGCGAGCCCGTAGAGATATTGATGTATTTTCTCAAACACACAGTTCTGTCTCAACAAAAGCAATGCAGGAGGCCTAATCATGTTTGATCAGGCTGTTATTCTCGCAGGAGGAAGAGGAACGCGTCTTGCTCCTCTTACAGATACTTTGCCAAAGGTTATGGCTCCAGTTGAAGAACATCCTTTCTTGGAGTACCAAATTCAGTATCTACAGCGACAGGGCATTCGGTCAATCTTGCTATTACTTGGCTATCGCTGGGAACAAGTGAAAGATTACTTTGGTAATGGCCATAAGTGGAATGTTGAGATTGAATATAGTGTCGAAACAATGCCATTAGGGACAGCAGGCTGCTTATCCAATGCCTATGAAAAGTTGAATGATGTATTTGTTGTTGTCTACGGTGACTCTTTTCTGCCGTGTGACTACTCGCTGATGTTTCAACATTCTCAGCAGTACGATCAAACAGCCATCATGACAATCTATCCAAATCAAGGTGAACTGCCGGTTCCCAATAATGTTCGAGTCAGCCCTGATGGATTTCTCCAGCAATACATTAAAGATAGACCCGATCTGAAACTTGAATATGTTGATGCAGGGGCTTTAGTCTTACATCTTAACCATATAGATAACTTTCCCAATAAAATTCCAGCTAGCTTAGAAGAAGATATTTTTCCAGATTTCGCATCCGCTGGAACAATGCAAACCTTTATGAGTAAACATCGTTTTTATGACATTGGTACCCCGAGCCGACTAGACCAGTTTCGTCAAGATTTTTACCAATTTTTTTGACTCGAAATATAAATGCAGTCTTGTAAAATAAATATTAAAATCATGAGTCCTGTTACATCAATAAAAAAGAGCAAATCTCGGCATCGACAGATAATTGAAAATCCAAGGAAATATGCTAAAACACTCAGTGATGTACTCGCTAATTTGGATTTTGATACGGTTGAAGCGATCGCCCATCTCATTGCAGATGTTGGATTACGACAGGCACAGGTTTTGCTCATTGGGAATGGTGGCAGTGCCAGTAATGCATCCCATTATCACTGTGACTTAACTAGTGCTTTTCGCACCTATCAATCACGGCTGCGAGTTCTCAATTTGGCAGGCTCTCCATCGATTATTACTGCACTTGGCAATGACTTTGATTTCCGAAAGATCTTTAGTTTTCAGGTTAAGGAAACAGGCAATCCGGGTGACCTTTTATTGATGCTAACGGCCTCAGGTAATTCGCCTGACATTTTAGAAGCCTGTGCAACTGCTCAAGATCTCAGTATCAAAACGATATCGATCACCGGGTTTGGTGGTGGTAAAGTTGCTTCAATGGCTGATTTGAACCTTACGATTCCCTCTAATAATTATGGTGTTATCGAAGATGTTCAGCTCGTTTTAGGACATATGTTTAGCCAGAAGATTTGTGGATTATTTGAAGATAAGATTGATGTTTAGGGTCAATTCTTCTTATGGCAACTCAGTTAAAACTTAAGCCAGCGATCTTCTTAGACCGGGATGGCACATTGATCAAGCATGTTCACCATCTCTGCAATCCTGAGGATGTAGAGTTAGAGCCCACTGCTGTTTCTGCACTATCTTTGCTACGAGAAGCTGGGTTTGCTTGCGTCGTAGTCACGAATCAATCTGTTGTAGGAAGGGGGATGTTAAGTCTGAAGGGCTTAGAATCTATTCATGCCAGACTGGAGATGCTACTTCACGACCAAGGGATTGGCATTGATGCTATTTATTACTGTCCCCATGTTCCTCAAACTTCAGACCTGACGCAGATCGAGCACATTGACCGCAAACCTGGGCCAGGCATGCTACTGCGGGCTGCGCAAGAAATGGGGCTCTCAATTTCACAAAGTTGGATGATTGGAGATTCAATTAGTGACGTTTTAGCAGGGGCCAACGCTGGCTGCAAAGGAAGTTGTTTAATTCAATCTAATCTCTATCGACCTGAATGGACAAATGCTGCAGAAGTTTCGTATTTAGCGTCTGATCTTCTGGATGCAGTTAAATATATTTTGCATGCTTCGCTGCTTGCAGACTCTCCTGATGAAATCATCGACGCTATTTCAGCTTCTAATCTCTAGATTAACCTAATTTCTAAAGAGTAGCTATGACAGTTTTAGTAACGGGTGCAGGTGGATTTATTGCTAGCCATCTTGTTGAGATGTTGCTTCAGCATGGGCATCAAGTCAGAGCTTTGGTTCGTTACAATAGTCAAGGCAGCTGGGGACATCTTCAAGACATTCAGCCTCAGTTACGAGAAAATCTAGAGGTTTGTCTAGGCGATATTACCGATCCCTACTTCGTGACAGATCTGGTTGCAAATTGCGAGGTTGTTTTCCATCTGGCAGCATTGATCGGAATTCCCTATTCCTATCACGCTCCTGCTTCTTATCTTGCAACCAATACAGGTGGAACTTTGAATATCTTGCAAGCCTGCCGACAAAAAACAGTGCGTCGGGTTATTATTACTTCAACTAGTGAAGTGTACGGTACTGCCCTCTATACACCGATGAGGGAGGATCATCCTTTACAGGCTCAATCTCCTTATGCTGCGAGTAAGATTGCAGCTGATAAACTTGCGGAATCTTTCTTTTGCACTTATGACTTGCCTGTCGTTACCCTACGACCATTTAACACCTATGGTCCTCGGCAGTCAGCGCGGGCTATTATTCCAACGGTGCTGTCTCAGGCTATGGCAGGAACGAACACAATTCGTTTAGGAAATTTAACGCCCAAGCGAGACTTAACCTTTGTATTGGACACTGCGAGAGCCTTCTTATTGGCATCAGAAGCATCAGGTATCGAGGGAGAAACTATCCATTTTGGACAGGGTAATGCAGTGAGCGTGGCAGAAATTGCCCATACTTGCTTAAAGGTCGTAAACAGTCATGCTGAGATTATAAGTACGGCTGAACGGCAACGTCCCAAGCAAAGTGAAGTTGATCTACTTTTGTGTGATGCTTCAAATGCAAAACAGCGATTAGGATGGCAGCCTCAGGTGTCTTTGGAAGCAGGACTATTACAGGTTGCTGAATATATGAAACAGCACCAAGCTCAATATCGAAATCAAGACTATGTTGTCTGAGAGGTAGTATGAAAGGGTCTGGCTCAAGTACCGATCACCATCTTACCGCAGGAATGAAGGCTGTCATTTTAGCTGGAGGAAAAGGCACGCGCCTTAAGCCCTTTACAGTCAATTTTCCTAAACCTTTAGTTCCACTAGGTGATGTTCCGATTATAGAAATTCTCATCCGCCGTCTGCTTCGCTATGGCATTACCAACATTACCCTAACATTGGGCCATTTAGCAGAGTTGGTGAAGGCTTACTTTGATCATCGACATAGCTTGGTAGAAAAAATAAACCTGGATTTTGTTGAAGAGGAAGAGCCAACGGGAACTGCAGGCTCGTTATCCTTCATTCCAAATCTTGACCAAACATTTTTGGTCATGAATGGTGATTTACTCACTGATTTAAATTTTAACCATCTTATTCAGTTTCATCGAGATAAGAATGCGGCACTTACGATCGCCTGCTATACTCGGAATGTCAAGATTGATTTGGGTGTCTTGAAGCTGAATGACCACCATCAAGTGATTGACTACATCGAAAAGCCAGAGACCTCTTATCCGGTCAGCATGGGGATCTATGCCTATGAGCCCCGTGTCCTTAAATATATTGAGTATGGCAAATACCTCGATCTCCCAGACTTAGTTTTACGGCTAATAGAGGAAGGCGAGCAAGTCTGTGCTTATCCTGCCAATTGCCTTTGGCTAGATATTGGTCGGCCCGATGACTATGCAAAAGCCCAAGATTTATTTGCTGAGAAACGGGAGGAATTTGACCTTGTCTAACTGGAAAGTTCCCCTCAGCGATTTGGATTACGGAGTAGAAGAAGAAAAGGCTATTCAGCGAGTTCTCCAGCGGCAATGGCTGTCTATGGGGCCAGAAGTCAAAGTTTTTGAGGAAGAGTTTTCATCGTTTTTGGGAGTTAAGCACGCGATCGCCGTTTCGAGTGGTACCGCTGCCCTGCAACTCGCTTACCTGGCTTTGGGATTAGGAAAAGAAGACGAAGTTATTCAACCTGCGCTTAATTTTGTTGCTGCGGCTAACACGGCTATTGCAGTGGGTGTTCGCCCCATTTTTGCAGATATCATTAGCCTGGATGAACCAACCCTTGATATCACAGATGTTGAACATCGAATTACGCAGCAAACAAAGGCAATTGTCGTTATGCACTATGGAGGATATCCCTGTCGCATGGCTGACCTTCGAGCCCTCTGTGAACGCCATGATTTAGCCGTCATTGAGGATGCTTGCCATGCAGTGGGTGCTCGCTACCTGGACTCACAAGCTCGGTTTCCTCACGGTCATCGAGTGGGACAACTGGGAGATATTGCCTGTTTCTCGTTCTTTAGTAATAAAAACCTGGCGACAGGAGAAGGAGGGCTCATCACAACCGATCAAGACGATTTGGCCAAGCGTGTTCGCTTATTGCGCTCCCACGGAATGACTACGCTAACCTGGGAACGCCACAAGGGACACGCCCGATCTTACGATGTAGTTCTACATGGTTTTAACTATCGTTTTGATGAAATCAGAGCTGCCTTAGGACGCACACAACTTCAAAAGCTAGAGAGCAATAATCATCGACGACAGGAAATCGTGAATGCCTATTATAGTCAGCTGGATTCATTGTCTAATTGGATAATTCCTTTCCGCCATTTCTCTGGTGACTCAGCTTATCATTTAATGCCAATTGTCGCACCCGATCAACGTACACGTGAACGTGTTGTTCAAGACTTGAAGCTTGCAGGCATCCAAACCAGTCTACATTATCCCTGCATTACTAATTTTACTGCTTTTGCACATTTAGAAGCTTCTGGAGTCGAAAAAAGTAAGGCGTTTTCTCAAAGGGTGATAACCCTTCCTCTGTATCCAACGATGACATTAGATCAGGTCAATTATGTTTGTTCTAATTTGCTTTCATCCTCCCGGATATCGCTTTTGGAGGATTCAAATGATGCCTAAGTCATGACTGTAGGGCTGTTAGAAGGCTTTTCCATATTAATTAGTATCATTTTTTGAGGAGATAATTTATGTTATCCATCAGCAAAACAATCGAAAACAATTCTCAAACACAAATAGTTTCAGCTCACTGTAGCGATTATCCACAGGGACTTTACATTGAATTAACTGATCGGTGTAATCTTCTCTGTCCCATGTGTCGACAATCAGCCGTTGCGGGTGATGTTCTGTCGCTAGAGGTGTTCAAAGAGATTGCAGATGCACTTTTTCCTCATGCCCGCTTTGTCGATTTGCGCGGTTGGGGTGAAAGTACACTACTACCTAATTTCGAGGCATATCTCGATTATGCTATGCGGTTTCCACTGCAGAAAAAATTGATCACTAATGCAACAGTAAATAAACCCCACCTGTGGCAGAAGCTTGGAGAAGCGGGGGTGATTGTTGGTGTTTCCATTGATGCAGCGGATCCCGAACTCTATGAACAGCTGCGAGTAGGAGCAAAACTAGAAAAAATGTTGGCAAATGTTCGCCAGATCATCCGAGCAGCAGAAACTTCGGGGTTAGATCCAAAGCAGCAAGTTTATTTCTGCATTACTGCCAGTGGTATGAACTTGCTGGATATCAAGAATATTGTTCACATCGGTCTCGACCTTGGGATTGACCGTTTTAAGCTGGAGCCCTTGAAAACCAGTGATGGCGATCCAAATCATCTGAAGTACCATATCCAAACCGTGAAAGCAGAAACAGCTGCTTTGAAAACCCTAGTTGAGGAAACAGGGGCTCGTATTGAACTTTCTGCCTCATTGATTGAAGAACAAGTGTATGAGCCAGCGGTTAGAAAATTGTGTATTCATCCTTGGCAATACCTTTATGTCAATAGTCGAGGACGCATGGGATTTTGTGATCACCTTAATGGGGTGGAAGAGTTCACATTTGCAAATTGGAGTGAGGGAAGCTTCGAAGATTTCTGGAATGGTCCCGAGATGGTTCAACTGAGGAAAGAGCACTTGGCACGCTTCAATCAGGGACAGGAAATTGCAATCTGTGGTGATTGTAATTGGTGCTACAACCGTCGCTATATGGACCTAGAGGATATGATCGATCCGAACTGGTCAGAATACCGAGTACAACTTTAGGAGATGCAATCAATGCAGGAAAAATATTGCTGTCCCTGGGAACATCTCTTTTACGA
>NZ_JAAHFV010000161.1:0-14234 GCF_010672755.1 Moorena sp. SIO1F2 | reverse complement strand
GCCTCTTCCCACTTTTCCCTGTTCCCGTCTTGATGCAGTCGCTCATGGGGGAAACCCCCAAGACCGCGCTGCATCGCTGTTCCCTGTTCCCTATTACAGACTGTTTATTTAGCATAACAGTTACGGTAGAGCCGTAATTGGTCAGATGACGTTTTCCTTTGGTAGGTAATTGATGAGTAGTAAGCTGGTTTCCTCCAACTCTAAACCTGAGGTTTTACAGGATAAATTACATCATAATGGGCATGATGGGCATGATGGGCATGATGTTAACCGAGCCTCAGGTTTAGCTAAATTCTTTTTCCTGAAAACAGTATTTGGTATTCTCCTGATCGTTTTGCTAACCTTGGGTGGGTTGATGGGTTATCAGTCGATGGTCAAAGAAGCGGATCCAGATGTGGAAATTCCCATGGCGATAGTGACTACTACTTGGCCAGGGGCTGACCCAGAAACCATGGAAACTCAAGTTACAGATAAAATTGAAAAAGAACTCAAATCCCTCAAGGGATTGAAGAAAGTTGAGAGTGCTTCTTTCAACGGTTTCTCCCAGATATTAGTTGAATTTCAAGCTAATGCTAATGTTCAGGAGTCGATGGCACTGCTGCGGCAAAAAGTTGATGATGCTGAACCGGAGATTAATTCAGAGGCTGAGCAACCAAATATAGAGCAAATCTCTGCCCAAGATGTTCCGATTTTCTCGATTGCTTTATATGGTAATCTCGATCCGGCGGTGTTCAGTCGGGCGGCGGAAGATATTCAAGAAAGACTAGAAAAAGTCTCGGATGTACGGGAGGTTAATTTAGCAGGACAACGGAAAGAAGTTATCAATGTCCAACTTATCCCCAGCCGCATGATTGCTTTGGGGATTTCCCCAACCACAGTAAGTGACCGCCTCAGAGTTGCTAACCAGGATATGCCCTGGGACCAGATTGAAAACGAACAGATTGGGGCTCAGGTGCGATTGTACGGTAGGTTTCGTACCTTGGAAGATTTACGTAGCTTGCCTATCACTCGTTTGGGTGGTGCTGATGGTAGGGTAGTGCGCCTAGATGAAGTTGCCTTAGTACGTCGGGATTTGGAAAGGGAAAAGACTCGTGCTTTCATTAGTTGGCAGGGTTCTGAGTTTGAACCCACCGTCAGCATGGATGTAGTGAAAGTACCAGGGTCTGACTCGATTAAGGTAATCGAAAAAACCTTAGAAGAACTGGAATCTCTTAAGCAAGACCTCAATGTCTGGCCTTTTGGGATGGATTATCGGATTACCTACAGGCAGGACGAAGAGATTCACGATGAGCAGAATAGCCTGATCAGTAATGTGCTTCAGGCCGTGATTGGTGTTTTTATCATCTTGTTCATTGCCCTGACCTGGCGAGAAGCAATGATTGCTGGGTTATCGATTCCTTTAACCTTTCTCGGAGCTATATTTCTGCTCTGGATTGGTGGGTACACCCTCAACAATATGATCTTATATGGGATGGTAATAGCACTAGGATTGCTGGTGGATGTATTCATCTTAATGATGGAGGGGATGCATGATGGACTGTTTGTGGAAGGGTTAACCTTTAATCAGGCAGCCCTTAAGACTGTGAGAACCTATGCAGCACCAGCCTTTTCCGGTCAGCTCACAACTATTCTAGCTATGGCACCCCTGCTGGTAATTAGTGGCACGATGGGCAAGTTTATACGCTTGATGCCCATCACAGCAATTATCTGTCTGTTGCTCAGTTATGCGATCGCTTTATTAATCGATATACCCTTGTCTCGCTTTCTGTTAGGTAATGTCAAAGGCGGGATTCAAAAAACCCGCATTGATAAATTAACCGAATCCGCCTCTGAATGGTTTAAAAACTGGAGTCTCAAGTTTACAGTACGTAACCGAGCAATAGCTGGTGCTTGGATTGTCGGCACTATAGTTATTTTTATTACCTCTTTGGTTGCGGTTGCGCAATTACCAGGAACGCTTTTTCCTGATTCTGACAACCGCCCGATCAGTATCAATGTGGAATTACCCCCCACAGCCACCTTGGCAAAGTCTCAACAAGTGGCAGATGATTTAGGAGAAATTTTGCGTTCCAAGGATTATTTTGAAAGTGTCACCAAATTAGTTGGTCAAAAAAGTGGTTTAGTCCAAGAGAGTGGTCTTAAGCCGACACAGGATAACTATTTACTAGGTTTCTCAGCACTATTTACCAAAAAAAACCAGCGCGACCAGTTGTCCTATGAGTATATAGATGACTTGCGAACAGAACTGAATCAGGCCATGCGTAATTATCCTGGAGCATCCCTAGTCATCAATGTTCCTGGTACTGCTGAAGGCGGAGACCCCATTGCCATTGAGCTAAAAGGCAATGACATGAACAGACTGCGGCAGATTTCCGGTGAAGTCCAATTAGCACTGCGCCAGATTGATGGGACTGAAGATGTCCGTGATGGCTTGGGAGACTTGCGCAACGATATCAAACTTCGACCCAAACGGGAAGCTATGGATTTTTATGGCATCAGTGAAAATGACCTAGCCCTGCAGGGACGCTACATTATGACCGATAACGAGATTACAGACTCTGCGATTAGAGCAGGAAAAGACGACTTAGAAATTCGCCTGAGTACTGCCTGGCCCTCCCGCAATGGCGCTGTCGGTGGTCCCACTCGTCGTGATGAGTTGAGAATGTTTCAAGTGTTTTCATCAGACCACGGAGCAATATCGGGAAATGCGATATTGGATATTGAGCAGAGCATGGCTCCCCTATCGATTACCCATACAGATACTGAACGCACAGTTACTGTTTATTCTAAAGCTAAAGGTCGCACTCCTGGAGAGATTTTGGCAGAGTTACAGCCAAAATTAGAGCAAATGAAGAAAACCTGGTCTCCAGGTTATGATTACAAATTCGGCGGAGAGGCTGAAACTCAAAGTGAGACCTTTGGTTCTGCAATTCAGATGTCCTATGTATCACTTTTCTTAGTTTTTTCGGTACTGGTGCTGCAATTTGGCTCTTTCACCCAGCCTTTCATTATTATGCTCTCTATCCCCTTTGCTTTGATTGGCACCTTTAGTGGTTTCTCTTTGCTCGGGATACCCCTTTCGTTTCCTACCATGATTGGGATTATTTCTCTAGTGGGAATTGTAGTTAATGATTCCATCGTGATCGTAGAAACCATGAACAAGCATCGCTCAAGTGGAATGAAAGTGCGACAAGCTGCAGCTCATGGTGCTTCTGACCGACTGCGCCCAGTACTCACCACCAGTATTACCACCATGGTTGGTTTGATTCCTTTAGCACTAAGTGATCCCATTTGGTTTCCTTTGTGTATGGCAATTATCTTCGGTTTATGTGCCTCAACCTTGAGTGCGTTACTGGTGATTCCCTGTTTGTATTTACAGTTGACTCCAAATCAGAGATAGGCAAGAGGCAAGAGGAACCCACCCCTAACCCCTCCCAGGAGGGGAAGGCAAGAGGCAAGAGGCAAAAGTTGGTTTTAGTTATAGTTTTTTAGGTGTTGAAAATGTCACATATCAAAGACTTTAAAGATTTACTAATTTTGCCAAAAGGGATGATCCTAGTAATTGCTCATAACTACTCTTTTTATTAATCAATTCGACTAGGTGACGACTCTTGCCTCTTGCACTTTGCCTCTTGCCCTTTTCCTCTTGTTATTGTTCAAACTTGATCTGGATTCACTCCCATTGCTCGTAAGCGAGCAGCCAGTTTTTCAGCCCGTTGTTGAGCGATCGCTGCATTTTCTTCAGGAGTAGGTAACACAATTCCCTCCAAAGTAGACCAACGGAGCCAAGTGGCCTCCACATCCTTATACAAGCCTGACCAACGCACTAAGGCTAACCCTAACCTCTGGCTAACTAGTCGCTCCTGTTCATCTTCACTTAAAGGTTGATAGACTCCATTGTCTAAGCTAAATCCCGCCCAATCTTCTGGATTAAACGGGTCGTACCAAAAATATTCCGGTACTCTGACTTGGTCTTGATAAACTAGCTTTTTGGTACTTTTATCCGTCTTGGCTGTACTCTCAGAAATTAGTTCAATGATCACATCAGGTGCTTTCCCTTCTTCCCAAACTACCCAACTGAGTCGTTCGCCTTTGGGAACCCCAAGCACTACAAAGACATCTGGACCCCGGAAGTCTTGATTTTTAAGTTGTGCTTCACTGAAATGAAGAAACATATTACCGCCCACATAGCCATCCTCCCGCTGGGCTAACCAAGGCAATAACGGATCAATCAGCAATTGCATCTGGAGTTTATGTCGTTCAGTTTCCATCGGAATACCGTCATCACAGGGAAGGTCATACTGAGTTGGCAGATAAGGAGTATTAGGCACAACAGCAGAGGTCATGGTTTTAGACATAGCGATCGCATTACCTACTCAAATTTAACGCCCACAGCTACGATATCGTTGAAATTTGGTAAAAAACCCAGCGCTTGGATCTATCTTTTTTGCTAAAAATCTGGTATAGAAGTTCAAAATTTAATTATTGTTGATAGGGTTTCTGATAGTAACGAGGTACAAGGATTTTTTACCTCTTCCCAGGGAGTGCGCTTGACCCATTAAGAATTAAATTCGCCACGGGTCGCACCGCTCCCTACTCCCTACTCCCTACTCCCTATTCCCTACTCCCTACTCCCTATTCCCTGTTCCCTGGGGACATCTCTAGCTTCTGGAAAAATTAACATTGCATCACCAAAGGAATAAAAGCGATAACTAAGAGCGATCGCATCCTGATACAAGCTCAGTAACCGCTCCCTCCCTACCATGGCGCTAACTAACATTAATAAACTCGACCGAGGTAAGTGGAAATTGGTAATCAATCCCTCCACTACCTGCCACTGATAGCCTGGGTAGATAAATAAGTTAGTCTTACCACAATAGGGTTGTAATTCCCCATCCACAACGGCTCCCTCTAGAGCACGGACTACCGTTGTGCCTACAGCAATCACTCTGCCTCCGGTTGCTCTAGTTTCCTGAATTTGCTCGACAGTTGATTGGGGGACTTCTAGCCACTCTCCGTGCATGTCGTGCTCGGTAATATCCTCCACTTCTACAGGCCGAAATGTACCAACCCCCACGTGTAGGGTGATATACCCTAGCCGAATTCCCTGTTGGCGACAGTTTTCGATTAGCTCATTGGTGAAATGAAGTCCAGCGGTGGGAGCGGCAACAGCACCACTCTTTTGAGCATAAATGGTTTGATACTGGTCTGGGGTAGCTTGAGAGTCTTGGATATAGGGGGGTAGAGGAACCTGACCATACAACTCCAACAGGGTTTCCCAGGATACTCCCTCTGGGAAATCAAACTGCAATATCCGCCCACTGGTCGCTTCATCTGTTGCCAGAACAGTTGCTTTCAGAGGAGGTAGGGGGGTAGTTAGGTGTTTTGAGAGGGTACTATCGTTGAGCCCAAGGTCGGATGAGGGAGTAAACCAAATCTCTGCTCCTGGCTTGAGACGCCTACCTGGTTTGACTAAAGCTAGCCAACTCTGGTGTTGTCCCTGCTGTTGTCCCTGGTGTTGTCCCTGATGTTGTCGCTCTTCTAACAACAATATCTCCACAGGCACACCAGTGGATTTACGCCCATAGAGTCGAGCGGGGATAACCCTGGTGTTATTGAGGATCAATAGGTCACCCGGTTGCAATAGCTGAGGTAATTCCCTAAAGATGTGGTGGCTATGGTGAGTTGGTGAATCTACCACCAGCAGTCGTGAACCATCCCTCTCGCTCAAGGGTGTTTGGGCAATTTGCTCTTGGGGTAGTTCATAGTCATAGCTTGAGACTAATCGGTCGATTTGGTGCGTGGATGTCTGTTTGTCAATCCCTGTCATGCTGTTATTCCTAAATTGGGGAATATCCCCTATCTAAGATCGGGGGAATATCCCCTGTCCGTTAGCAATCCTGCCTTGCCAAAATAAAGATACAGCAATAGGATATCAAGCCTCAGTTGGTTACTAACTAACTCCTCTCTATGGATTACCTTTACTTTTTAGCTAATGCCAGTCTAACTCTGCGAGTCGTTGAGTATATAAAAGACTCGCCCCAGCTACCTATAAAATTTGCCACGGTGATTCATCGGATTGATGGCTGGGTGGTTAAGGTCAAGATGGACACACCCTTAACGGCTCAACAACATGGAGACTTTCGGGCTTATATGAACGAGTTGGGGATTCCCTACAGCCCAGACATTCGTGTGCAAATGGCTCTGTGGAGTCTGGAAACCGGACAGTCACCGGTAGAGGTCATGCGTCGCTACCAAGTTGCTGTGGTTTCTCATGGTAGTCCAAACCAGAGCGACATAGAAGCTTTTTGCGAACAATTCACCATGGGGTTGGGATATTGTCCAGAAACCTTGGCATGAGCAACTTCACCTAGGGTGGGCTTTGCACGTTGCTAGGCACTGCCAACCCTAGGATTAATTACAACGGTGCCAGATCTTAGTAATACCTATAATTTTGGTAAAATCGGTTATGATGCAGCATGGTAATGTAACCGAAGTCTATGCCCTTGCCAGCCAATCTAGTCACCCTAACTACGACGGAAAATCAACAGAATTTAAGCATAAATCCCCCAACATCTGGTCTATCTTTGCAGGGAGTTATAAGGATACCAGGGGATAAATCGATTTCCCATCGAGCCTTAATGTTGGGAGCGATCGCGCAAGGAGAAACTACCATTAAAGGGTTACTTTTGGGAGAAGACCCCCAAAGCACTGCTAGCTGCTTTCGTGCTTTGGGCGCAGATATCTCGGAACTTAATACTGAACAAGTGATTGTTAAGGGTATAGGACTAGGGAAGCTGCAAGAACCGGTTGATGTCTTAAATGCAGGTAACTCGGGTACTACCCTACGACTGATGCTGGGACTACTCGCCTCTGCTGCTGACCGATTTTTTACTGTAACTGGTGACAAGTCTTTGCGATCGCGTCCGATGTCCCGTGTGGTGAAACCCCTACAACAAATGGGAGCAAGCATCTGGGGGCGTGAAGGTGCAACGCTCGCTCCCCTGGCCATTAAAGGCTCCGTTCTTAAACCAATTCACTACCACTCTCCCATCGCCTCAGCTCAAGTAAAATCCTGTATTCTCCTCGCTGGTTTAATGACCGAAGGACAAACAACTGTCACTGAACCAGCCCTCTCCCGTGACCACAGCGAACGGATGCTCAAAGCCTTTGGCGCTCAAATTATTACTGACCCAAAAACCAATAGTGTTACGGTGACAGGACCGGCTCAGTTGCAAGGGCAAGCCGTAATTGTTCCTGGTGATATTAGCTCAGCGGCCTTTTGGTTAGTAGCCGGAGCGATTGTACCCGGTTCAGAACTGATTGTTGAAAATGTCGGTGTCAACCCTACCCGTACAGGTATTTTAGAAGCCCTATCCATGATGGGGGCTGATATTGAGCGGTTAAATCAGCGAGTTGTCGCTGGGGAGCCGGTGGCAGATTTGCGGGTAGGTCACGGTAACCTCTCTGGATGCACTATTGCCGGTGACTTGATTCCCCGCCTGATTGATGAAGTGCCAATTTTAGCAGTAGCAGCAGTCTTTGCCCAAGGAACTACTATCATTCGGGATGCAGCAGAACTGCGAGTCAAGGAAAGCGATCGCTTAGCGGTGATGGCATCCCAGTTGAACCAGATGGGAGCTAAGGTCACTGAATTGCCCGATGGTCTAGAGATTATCGGTGGTACTCCCTTAACTGGTACAGAAGTGGATAGTCATACTGACCACCGCATTGCCATGAGTTTAGCGATCGCAGCCCTAAATTCCCAAGGTACAACTACCATTCACGGTGCTGAAGCGGCTGCCATCTCCTATCCAAACTTCACTACCACCTTGGAAGAGGTAATTAAGGCTTGTTGACCGCTGTTCGCGTAGCGTGAGCTTTTAGCTCACCGCTCAAAATAAATAAAGTAATGGGTAAAGGTTTCTAAAATTACCCTTTACCCATTACTCGTTACCCTTTAACCCAAATTTTTCCCCGAGCAGCTAGCCCAACTAAGTAGCTCAACTTATGAAGGCTATCACTCTATTTCAGGGATTGGAGAAGTTAACAAAGCTAGTTTACGCAGCTGCTTAGCTTTGGATAAAAACAACCTTTCGTAGGCTTTAATATCCTTATCCTTAGCAAATTCCTCATCGTAGCGCTCTTTGCTCGCTAGTTTCATTTTTTGCAGTTCATCACCATCATTTAGCAGTATCTCCAGTTTCTCGTCCAATTCTGCTTCATTTTTGAAATAGTGAGCACCGGGTCCTGCAACCCAACGATTGAAGCGATTATTGTTTGCCAGAACCGGTTGACCAGCGCTGAGGGCTTCTACTAAAGAAGGATTAGTGCCACCAACTTGATGTCCATGAATATAGAGTCGTGCGTGGAATCTCAAGGCATTAACAACTGACTTATTATAGATAGCACCAGGAAAGATAACCTCATCACTGGCTGCTTCTAGAACTTGTTTGTGATAGGGTACTTGATCAGGTAAATAGCGACCAAGCACCACCAATTTAAGACCCCGAGGTCGCCTGGAAAAGCCAGAAACAATCTCTAGAATCGAGTTTTCTGGTTCAGGTCTAGCAATTACCAAAGCATACTCCTTCGGAGCCAGATTATACGCGGTTAAAAGTTGTGAGTCTGCATTAACAACTTTCTCGGTTCCATAAGGAATTACCGTAATTTTATCAGAAGCTACTTTTCGAGTCAATAAATGACTCTTGATTTCTGGATGATCAGCAATTAAACTGTTAGCTAACCAACACCCAGCCCATTCATTGAGATATAACCAAATTTTTTCAGGAAGCCTCCATTTACTGCGTTTCCATTCCAGACCATCCATATTCATAAAATTGGTAATCCCTTTGAGGCGATACCAAATACTGAAGATGGCTGTGTTATAGCCAAGGGTAAGCACGATACCCTTTTGTTTGACCGCATGTAATGTAGATTTCCAGTCAAAAATGATCGATCCCAGTGCGTTGCTATAGGGAACCGGTATATGAACCAGACGAATACCATGCCAGTATTCTTCAAACATCTGATTTTTGTGCTCTTCCTGACAATAGACTGTGACTTCCCATCCCTGAGATACAAGATATTTTGACAGCCGTTCCGCGAAAGTTTCAAATCCACCATATTGAGCGGGAATGCCACGGATACCAAGAATTGATAATTTCAACATTTTAGATGCCCCAGTCTAACAGTATACAAAGGCAAAAATTTGCCTTCCCAATTCACAAGTTAGTTATACTAACTGAGTTTAATCACGAAAATTTACCGAACAGTCGATAACAAACGGCTATCAAAGGTAGATAAGGTAGATAAACCCGATAATTTTTTGGTCTACCTTGAGCTGCTTTATCAATCAAGGAGATTCCCAGGATAAGCCTAGGCCATGATTTGTCAAAACTCTGTTAGTTTGGCGCAGTTTGACAATGGACTATCACCTGCCATCACTGAGATGGTATTTATCAACAAACCCTTAAAACCATTAAGTATAATACGTTCCGGGACTAGGTTAATGTCAGACTTGATTTGATTGTAATACTGCTGGAACGCACTACCACCGAGCAGAGGGGATGTGACACGCTTCACGCTGTGTCCCCTACACATTTAGGATTTGTGTGATAAATAGTCTCTGAACTTTAGGCGGTCGTTGAAGCGGTTGTGCCAACTTGTCAAAAGTGCCATAATCTGTTAGCATGTCAGGATTTTTGATGACGAATAACTTGAACATAGATCCAATAATCACCATTAGTTTTCCAAACGGTTTAACAATGGCTTTGCTATTTAATCAGCCTTTCACACAGTATAGCAAGGGAAGTATAGTTTAGGACATAGTCTTTTGGTTGAAAGGGAGCAGGAATCCCCCCTCCCTTAGTAAGGGGGGCAGGGAGCAGGGAGCAGAAGATGTCTTAAGCTTTACTTCGACTGCTATATCTTAAAATCCCTGTCAAAAGTCGAGATTTTAAAAAAAGTTAATGTTGTCAACAGCGGTCAATCAATTGTCAATAAACGGCTACATATTATTATTGTAGTATATCCCATCCAATCAACTCAACGATGATCGACGTGGAACTGAGCGAGTTTATGGAAAAACCTCCAACAATTAAATTGAGCTGAAGCAACATCTGATTAGTGATCAGACTTTAGTGATCAGACTTGGGTAACAAGTTAATCAAACTTTGTGAAAAAACTGTGAACTCATCTATCGAGTAGGGGAAACACTTAGCTATTTTAAGGGAATAAACTACCTAGTGACGTAGATTTGATGATTAAAGTTCCAGGATTTATAGAACTTACGAAATTTAGTTGGTTTTGGCTGGCTAACCCACTAAATATGGTGGGTAGTACTCAAAAAATATACTAAGTTTGGTGGAGCAATCGGGGCAATGGGTAAGTCCTGATTGATCAAAAAAATCTCAAAAAAAATCTCAAACAGCGCGCTGAGTTGGCTCACAGTAAATCGTTTTACCCTGTTTTCAGGCTAAGTATTGAATAAATCCGGGAAAAAAAGCTATACTGTATTACTTGAATAAGTAAGGTTTGCTATATTAGTTAAGGTTTGCTGTTACATCTGAGCAATCATGGCTCCCGCAAGTAATCCCTAAGCAAGTAACGGCTAAGCAAGTAAACCAATCAGCAACTGGGAAATCAGGGATGTGTTAAAACCGAGTACTCGCCAACCCCAACAACTACCGGAACAATTATTGATAAACGGCCAACAGCCCAAGCTTCAGCCTGTGGCATTTATGTTTCCAGGACAGGGAGCACAATATGTCAATATGGGGCTGGAACTAACCCATGAAATATCAACATTTCGTGTACTGATTGATCGATGCTCAGAACTCCTCAAACCCCATCTGGGTATTGACCTGCGCCATGTACTCTACCCAAAGCAGGAACAGACTAATCAGGCCACAGAGCAACTGAAACAGACTAGTATTACCCAGCCAGCCCTGTTTGTGATCGAGTACGCCCTAGCTGAGTTATGGATGTCGTGGGGAGTCCGTCCCCAAGCCATGATCGGTCACAGTATTGGTGAATATGTGGCAGCCTGTGTAGCTGGGGTCTTTTCCTTAGAGGATGCATTATCTCTGGTTGCCCTTCGAGGGCAGATGATGCAACAACTGCCTGCTGGCTCCATGCTTGCTGTTCCTTTACCAGAACAAGACGTGGAATCCCTGCTGGGTCAGGAACTATCTTTAGCAGTGATTAACGGGCCATCCCAATCGGTGATTTCTGGTCCTACTGATGCGATCGCATTATTACAAAACCAATTGGATCAACAAGGGGTAGAGTACCGCAGGCTACATACCTCCCATGCCTTTCATTCCAAGATGATGGAACCGATCTTGGACTCCTTCACCGACCAGGTAAAACAGGTTAGTCTCAAGCCTCCACAAATTCCCTACCTATCTAATGTTACTGGCACTTGGATTACAGCCGAGCAAGCAGTCAATCCACGCTATTGGGCACAGCATCTGCGGCAAACTGTGCGATTTTCTCAAGGTGTGCAACAGCTGTTGAAACAACCAGAGACCATCCTGCTAGAAGTAGGGCCTGGGCGAACCTTGAGCACATTAACGAAACGACACTCTCAGAAAGCGGTTGAGCAACTGGTGCTAACCTCAGTACGTCATCCACGACAGGAGCAATCGGATCTAAGCTTCTTGCTCACTACCGTAGAACAGCTCAGGGAAGCCGGTGTATCAGTGGATTGGGATGGATGCCATGGTCAGACACCTGACCAGCAAGACATCCTAAGGCACAAGGGCCAAGAAGATGATACCCAAAAAGACAACAGTACTCTGGAGTCAGAGTCATCCAAGACCTTTGTTGCTCCCCGAAATGACTTAGAACGTCAATTGACCAAGATTTGGGAAAACGTCTTAGGAATCAAATCTATCAGTGTTACAGATAACTTCTATGACCTAGGAGGAGACTCTCTGCTAGCGGTGCGCCTGTTTGCTGAGATTGAGAAGATTTTCCATAAAAAACTGCCCTTAGCTTCTCTGCTGATGGCTCCAACTGTAGCCCAATTAGTAAACCAGCTGCGCCAAGACCAAGGAGCAGCACCTTGGTCCTCAGTAGTACCAATTCAGCCCAATGGTTCCAAACCGCCTCTATTCTGTATTCATGGAGCCGGTGGTAACATTCTCAGCTTTCGAGATTTGGCACGTTATTTAGGTTCGGAGCAACCGTTTTATGGACTCCAATCATTGGGTCTCGATGGCAAACAGACTCCCCTGACCACAGTTGAAGATATGGCTCGCTGCTACCTCCAGGAAATACGTACTATTCAGCCCAAGGGTCCCTATTTTCTGTCAGGATACTGCTTTGGAGGTAAGATTGCTCTGGAGATTGCTCAGCTGCTCCGCTTAGACGGTGAGACAGTGGCTCTGCTAGCTCTGCTTGAACCTAGCCCTCTTGAATTCTCGACAAGTGAAAACCAACGTCCCTATCAACGTAGCTATAGTGATCGATTAAAGGGACTGTTTCAACGATTGATTCACAGAGGTTTTCAAGACGTACTCAAGCAGCAATTCCTAAAGGTTGTTTCTAAATTATATCAGTCCTTTGGAATTTCCTTACCGCAATCTCTCCAAATCATAAAAGTCCAAGAAGCTAACACCTTCGCTTCAAAAAATTATGTGGCCAAACGCTACTATCCAAACCCAGTAACAATGTTCTTGACCAGTGAGCGGATTTCCCAGTCTCCAGAACTCCAAAAAGGCTGGATAGAGTTAGTTACTGGAGAGCTGGAAATCCAGGAAATCTCTGGTAAGCACTTAGATGACCAACCAGGGAGTTTTCTCAAAGACCCCCATGTAGAGCTACTAGCTCATAAAATTAGGGCTTCTATAGATCAGGTAATTGTTAGTTAATTGTCAATCATTTGTTAAGTTAAACTTGTCACTGGTCGTAAGCATTCAGCCGTGAGCTTTTGGCTCACGCTACGCGAACAGCCATCAGCCGTCAGCTTTTGGGCAATAGCTGAGAGCTGATAGCTGATAGCTGATAGCTGATAGCTGAGAGCTGTTCGCGTAGCGTGCGCGTAGCGCTTAAGCTTAAGAATTGATAACTTGCTGATATAAACTCAGCATTTGTTCACCAATTATTTCCCATGACCAATTCTCTGAGACTATCACTCGTCCTTTAAGTCCCATAGATATGCGTTTTTCCCCATTAGTTGCTAACTGCAACAGTGCTTGATCTAAATCATTGATCACTTGGGATAGGTTATCGACAGGCACTTTAATTCCCCAGTCTTGTTGAACCATCAACGAGGGTCCACCAATATCGAGACAAACCACAGGTCTACCAGATGCCATTGCTTCCAACACCACCGTCGGCCAATGATCATGGAAGCTCGGATGCATTAACACGTCCACCTCTGCCATCCGTTGTAAGACCTGATCACGGGAAAGCTTCCCCCAAAAACGTACAGCATCACCGCATCCAAGGTCTTTAGCTAATTTCTGTAGTCCCTCCTTTTCAGGACCATCACCAATCAGCCAGTATTCACTAGTGGGGTGTTCACGATGGAACTGGGCAAAGGCACGGATGCCCAATGCAAACCCTTTCCAACCCAAAAATCTCCCGATACTGACCACTCGAAATGGTTCTTCCTGGCGCTGGGGCAGTTGAGCTAATCTCTCAATATCTTTTTGATTAAGACCAAAGGGAGGAAAAGCCTTAACTGGTAAATTATCTGACCATTGGCTCGCTTCCCGAGATAGAATTAATTGGGCGCGAGAAGCAACAGACCACTGGGTAAAGCGACCTAGGGCATTCATCGACACCATCCGAATCCGTTCCATCATGGCCGATTTTAGGGATAATGTCTTCAAGAGTACCGACGGAATTTTATCTTTAGCGCCACCATTCCAAATCAAGGGCACACCTAGCCAGCCTATCCATGTTGGCAACCAGGAATTTTGATAGGTGACATGGTGAACCAAATCAAAGCCAATTTCGCTCTGGAGTTTTTTGGCCACAAAAAATGCTCTAATCTGCCAGGCGATATAGTACAAATAATGGGACAATCCTGAATTACGAGACCCTTCAGACATTGCTACAAAAATAAAGGTGACATTGTCTAAAGGTGAATGAGTCAATTCCTGTTCAATCTGAGATTGATCAGTTATGTTAGTGAGCACCCAACACTTATGGCTATGGTCTTTAGCTATTTGTTTTACGACATTCCAACCTATACCATATTCAGACCCTCTTACTGGGGA
>NZ_JAAHFV010000160.1:0-14249 GCF_010672755.1 Moorena sp. SIO1F2 | reverse complement strand
CCCACACCTAATGCGTAGCATAGGTGTGGGATGAATTTTGCACAGGGTATGTATAGAATTGCTATAATATATGTCCTGATAAACAAAGCCGTTCGCGTAGCGTGGCCTACGGCCTTAAATGCTGGTTTGTCATCCACTTACGTGGCTAAAAAATAGAACTTATTGTATTGTAAGGCGTGCGGAGGGGCATCCCGGAGACGAAACCTTATCAGAGGGTCGCCTTAATCATAAAGTTTTAACCCTTTTCTGCATAGCCTGCTAACCATAAAGGCTCCACTCTTTAAGCGGTAACTTCTGACCGTGTCGTTAATAAAGTAACCCGTGTATCCGTTCGCGCAGCGTCGGCGAAAGCCGATAGTGATGGCTGGAGTTGGTAAGAAGCCCACACTGTAATCTTGGCCAAAGGCCACGCTACGCGAACGATGAGCGTGTGGGAGTATGTCACGAGTTACCCAATAACGTTAAGTCTTAACCTACGTTTAGGGTGCGTTCGCACCCTAAACTCATAACTCTTGACTAAACTATTGATTCTCAAGCACGCTTACCAACAAGCAGTTGTTTGAGGTTCCGACCCCGTGGCTCCTGGACAAATACCAAAGGTAAAAGGGTAGCCAATCGCAGGGCTGCTGAGAGGGCAAATAATGTTGGCAAACCACCGAAGTGAGGTAACTCGGCTAAAAAGCCACCAAATGTACTACCTATAGCACCACCTAATCCAGCTGATGCTGCAGCCGCCGCAAAATATGTGGAGGGTTTGTGGACTGGTGAGATCTCCACTTGGATGTTATTGGCACACAGGTCAATGGCTGCCACAGATGAACCTGTCGCGAAGAATAAAAGGGGTAGCCAAACCCAAAGAGCGAGAGTTGTTGGGCTGCTGATGCCAAGCCAAAGTAAGGGAATCACAGATAGCATGATCACAACAATCATTAGTACTGGGCGATTCCCGATCAGGTCAGACAACTTACCCCAGTACATCAGTGTCAATAAACTTGCTCCAGCCATCAGACTCGTATAGAGGGTTACCCAACCAACATCTAAGCCCAAATTGTCGAGCAGATAAACATTGAAAAACGGATTGCTTAGGGTGAAGGAAAAAACCCACAATCCAAAGAAGAGTACAAAGATTAGGAAGTTTGTATCTTTCAATAAGGCAACATAATCAGAAGGTGTGGGTTGATCCTCAGACTCTAAGGTTTCACCAGTAGTCTCATCAGTCTTCGCAGTCTTTTTTGAAGGTATCTGAGGAGTGACATCTACCATGAAGAACTGAAAAAGTAAACTGAGTATTCCAGCTATGATAGCCAAAATCAAGATTACGCCGTAGCCTTGAACTTGGCCACCTCCCCAGGTAGAAACAATATATCCGAGTAGGGGAACACACAGTAGGTTGGTTAAATGATTAAAGCTATTGCGCAGTGCAAAATATCGCCCTCGCAGGCGAACAGGAACTAACACCGCCATCCAGCTAGCCCAAGAGGGACTACCCAAAGCTCCAAAAATGTGAGTGATCAGGTTAATCGCCAGTGTACACAACACCAGATGATGAGCTGGAGCCAGACCAGTGCAGAACATCCCAATTCCTGCTAGGACAAATAACCACAGTAGTCGTGAAGGAACGAAGGTTTTCAGGATAAACCAGTGGCGACTGTAGGATCGATCAGATAAATAAGCACCAATAGGCTGTAGAAAATTCGCGAGTAGAGGTATTCCTGTGAGAATACCGATTTCAAAGTTGCTAGCCCCCAGTTGCAGCAAGAAGTTAGTCAGCAAAACCTCAGCCGTGACACAGCCAAAGAAGGTGGAAAACACACCGTCAATGTTGGCAGCCCTTAAGCTAGAGCGAATCTCTCCCTTGGGAATTTTTTCAGTAGGGCTAAGCGGCGGTCGTGCTTCCTTGTTTAGGGACTTGAGCAAATCTGGCAATCGCGGCAAAGACGGAGCTTCTGGGGCGACATCGGATATGAGTCTGAGCATAGCGGTTCAGGTAGCTAGATAGAGAGGACTTAAATGGCGAAATGGAGACGAGTAAATCGTATTGGTTCAGGTAGCACCTGTACTGGATCGGCAGGCAGGTCGAAACTCCTATGCCATATCCTCCCTACAGCATCCCCCTTCTTGATGGGCGTAGCGTGCCCATAGCGTAACCCTCTTGGCTTGCTCTTAAATCCCCCCTATACCCTCTTTTAAAACCCCCTTCGGCTAAAAGGGGTTTTAAAAGAGGAGTCTATGCCATTTAAATCACGAGGGAAGTAAGACTTGCTTACTCTCGCAGAAGACCTACCATAGCCTTCCGTACTCTTGGTAGAGTCCGGCAAGGTCTAGCTCCTGCGACATCTGCTATACACTCCGGTAACCCTTACTTTTCGAGAAGGGCTACCTTTCAATAACACTTATTCTCTAGCCTTCACCCAACCCCTTAGAAATACGAAAAGTATTACTCTTCGAGCATCCCTAAGGGTTACTTCCTAAGGGCTATGCCCTACGGGGAGAGCTATGGTCATGACGGGGTATAGCAGCGGAGGCTACGCTATTCAATTAACGGGGGAGCAAGGGGGCTAGACATGGATCATGAGGAAAAATCACGCCAATGCCTTATTCCCTTGTTTAGGAATCCCGATGTAGCCAGAATCGATATCTACATATCAATATCTACATATCAATATCTACATATCAATACTGACCGAGGTACAGCTGTTGCCTTTTTTATCCCTGGGGCAACAGGGTACCTTATACATAATATCTCAAAAAAATTAAAATATTGCAACAAAAATACAATTAAGTATATTGACGGAAATCTTTCATCTGACAGATCGTGCGCAAGAGCTCCCACTACCTGGCTACGGACAAAAAAAAGGCGGGATCGCCTTCATAGTCTTGATCTCCGGTTTGCGTAGTTGAGTCAGTCAAGAGTGTAGCCCTGATGGGGATCATGGTTAATCATAATTAAAGCTAAAGATAAGTGGTGGTATAATAAGGATAAGCAATAATAAAGTTGGCTACTAACAGCTAGCTTTACCCCAATAAATATGGCTAGTAACAGCTTTACACCTTAAGAAATAAGGACACCTTAAGAAATAAGCTGTAGAAAGCCATCTTGGACACCTTAAGAAATAAGCTGTAGAAAGCCATCTTGGATGTCGAGTTATCTCAAGAACCATATCTTCATCTGTATTTACTAATTATTTCTAGGTATATAGCCACCTCCTCAGACGGGAAATAAGTTTTCCAGGGGAGGTGCCCTTGCCGTCCTTACTTATCATGAAGCAAATCCTTTCGAGATGTCTAATTTTACTATCTCTAATTCTGTTCCTAACTGGCTGTAGCCGCAGTATCGCCAGTGACATTTCTACTGTGACCCTCAGCGGCTGGCAGAGCAGCCCGAAGGAAAAACAGCTCCTTGAGCAGGTACTGAGGGAGTTTGAAGCATCACATCCTGGCATAAAAGTCAAGTTTGAAGTGATCACTGACCAATATATGGATGTCATTAAGACTCGGTTGATTGGTGATGCTGCTCCTGATGTCTTCTATGTAGACGCCCTAGATGCTCCCTTACTCATGACTCATGGCGTTTTGGAGCCTCTTGATGATTACATCACTGAGGACCAGGACCTAGATTTAGATGACTTTGCTCCCCATCTCTCGGAAGCCTTCCAATCCGATGGCAAAACCTACGGATTGCCTAAGGATTTTACAACCCTTGCCCTTTTCTACAATCAAAAATATTTCGATCAACTCAGTATAAGCAACCCTCCCCAAACCTGGGAAGAGTTAGAGGACTATGCCAAAAAATTGACCAGGGATACAACTCACAATGGCAGGGTTGACATATATGGATTAGGGATCACGCCAGAACTCTCTCGTCACTACTTCATGATCAAAGCCTTTGGCGGTGAGTTAGTTGACCAAAAAGGCGAGGCTGTCTTCGCGACTCGGCAAAGTCTATCAGGTCTAACACCTTTGATGGATATGTATCGAGAAAACCATTCTGCTGCCATACCGTCAGACGTTGGAGCTAGTTCTGGGAGCGAAATGTTTGGCCAAGGGAAGGCAGCAATGGTTATTGAAGGTAGCTATGCGATTCCTTACCTACAACAGACATTTCCCAAAATTGAGTTTGCCACTGCGGAAGTTCCCAGTATTGGTAACCACAAAGGAAGTATGGTTTATACCGTTGCTTATGTCATGAATAAGCAAGCCAAAAATAAAGAGGCTGCCTGGGAACTGATTTCTTATTTGACTGGCAAGGAAGGAATGAAAGCTTGGGCGAACGGAGGATTGGCAATCCCGGCTCGGAAATCAGTCATATCAGAACTTGGCTATGAACAAAATCCTCTTTACACCCCCTTTATTGCTGGTGCTGACTACGCCACGATTTGGCAAGAGGATGAAAAATTGCCAATATTTATGACCCATTTCGACAATCAGTTTCTTAGTGCTTTACTGGGTGAGCAATCCTTGAAGTCAGCCATGAAAAAAGCACAACAAACTGCTAACAAAGAAATTCAAGCGAGTAACTACTAACAAATGTCACTAGCTAAAGCTAAACTTGGAGTTGACCAAAACGTCAAATCGAGGGATGTCATATTGAAGAGATTTTGGCAGAAAGCCAAAGTTAGGGAAGCTATATCTGGCTACCTCTTCATGGCTCCTACTATTCTAGTTTTAGGAACCTTTTTGATTGCACCAATTATCTATGCAATCTTCCTTTCCTTCCATAAAGTTGAGATTTTAGGAGGCCTGAGTTACCGATTTGTCGAGTTAAAAAATTTCCTCCGTACCTTTGAGGATGAGCGAGTTTGGATTGCGCTAAAAAATACAATTGAGTATGTCATTATTGTTGTTCCTTGTCAAACAATCCTTGCTCTGGTTTTAGCTCTAGTCCTCAATAAAGAAATTAAAGGAAAAAAATGGTTCAGGATTATTTTCTTTCTCCCGACTGTCACTTCATCAGCGGTTTTAACCCTGATATTTATCTGGATTTATAATTCTAATGGTCTACTTAATGGATTACTAGACTTCTTTGGTTTACCGACCTATAACTGGCTAGGAGACCCAAGTGTGGCTCTCAAATCCATTATGATAATGAATATTTGGTCTACAGCACCGTTTTTCATGGTGATTTACCTGGCAGCGCTGCAAGATATACCTAGGTCCGTTTATGAAGCGGCAAAACTTGATGGTGCCAATGAGTTCGATCAGTTCATAAATATTACCGTGCCTTTACTCAAACCAGTTACATTTTTCGTTATGGTTATGGGTATCATTGGCACGTTTCAGTTATTCGACCAGTCTTACATCTTCTCGGGTGGCACCGGTGGTCCAAACAACTCAACCCTGACGGTTGTGCTTCTGATCTACCAGTATGCGTTTAGAAGTCTGGATATGGGTTACGCCGCTGCACTGGCCTTAATGTTAGCTGGTGTAATTCTAGTGACAACACTGATTCAACGCGGCTTCTTTAGAGAAGAAAAAGCGAATTAGGAGATCAAAGAAGAGTGAATAATTTTCGTTGGATCAGAGGGATATTTTATGGCATTCTTATCCTCTATGCCATTATTACGTTTTTACCTTTTGCTTGGGCTTTATCAGCCTCCTTTAAACCCCTTGAGGAAATTATCGCTGGCGGGTTGAATTTTATACCCCATGATTTTACCTTCGATAACTACCGCAATATTTTCATTGAATCCCCTTTGTTTGGGCGCTGGTTTTTAAACAGTGTCTTGGTTGGTGTTTGTGTAACAGGCTTGAATATTATATTTAACTCAATGGCAGGTTATGCCTTAGCCAGAGTTAAGTTTCCAGGTAATTCATTATTGTTGGGAATAATCTTGGCAGTTTTGATGATTCCTGGACAAGTCACCCTAATTCCTGGTTATTTAATCTTAAAGTCTTTGGGATGGCTGAATACCTACCAAGGATTGATTGTACCGAGTGCAGTGAATGCCACCTTTATTTTTATGATGCGGCAGTTCTTTATCAATTTTCCTAAGGAACTTGAAGAGGCTGCTGCCTTGGATGGATTAAGTCGCTGGGAAACCTTTTGGCAGGTTGTCCTGCCTTTAGCCAAGCCAGCTTTGGCAGCACAAGCGATCTTTATTTTTATGGGGTCTTGGAATAATTTCTTAATGCCCCTAATGATTACCTCTGACCCAGGAATGTTTACGCTTCCCTTAGGTTTAAATACCTTTAAGGGGCAATACATTAGTTATTGGAACTACATTATGGCAGCCTCAATGGTCTTTACTATACCGGCTTTGGGGATTTACGCCTTCTTCAATCGTTACTTTATCTCTGGGGTAACATTTACTGGCTCTAAAGGATGAGCTGGTGAAAGGGTAAAGGGTCAAGTCCCACTACACACAGAGAAACGGATATGCCAATGGCAAGGTCAAGAGCTTCCCGCTTTTAATGCAGCGAGGTCTTGGGGGTAACCCCAAGACCTCGCTTTTGTTTTCGTCAACCTGTGAATTTTTGGAAGATTGACTATTGACTTTGACTTTTAACCTCAAGGACTCTCAACCTTGGCCTTTTGGCCACGGGTGCGCGTTCAACTATTAACAACCATTAACCTTGATGTACTATTTTCTGAATCTGTTCAGGAGTCAGCTGCTCAACATTATCAAAAACCACTGTTGCACCAGCAGCTTTTAGCCTCTCTCCATAAGCCTCCCGGTGTTCTGGTATCTCCTGCACATGAGGGGGTAAAATACCTACCCCAAGCCAAACTCGTTCTGGATGAGAGTCTCTGGCTTTTTCAACAGTGTACATGTCAGCAACTGTGTCACCAACGTAGATAACTGGCAATTCCACCTTAACTTGATGCTCCTGTTCTAGCTGTAGAACTACGGCAAACAGTCCTGTAGGGTCAGGCTTACCAGGGGCATCCTCCATCGCAATTAGGACAGGCCGTTCGAGACCGAGTCGTCCTTCTAGGGCATAGTTCGCTTCCTGTCGTGTTGCGCCACTGAAAAAACCCCAAGGAATCCCTGCTGTGGTCAAACTCTCTAAATAACTGGGTTGTAACAATAACGGTTCGTCACAAATGTACCCAGTCCAATGGTTGGGATCTGTTCCTCGATAGCGAGAATTGAAAAAATCAACAAGGGCTTCATAGTCGAGAGAAAAATGGGATCTCGTTTTTCCTTGAGCCTCAAAGTACCGATAAACTAATTCTCGCGATGCCTCCCAGTCGTTATTCCATAGCCCTTCTGATTTGAGTTGGTCAATCTCTACCATCGTGGGTCGATAGGCACCACCAGTGTAATGGTCTACCGTATCTGCGATCGCTCTACGGTAAGAACCACTAACGTCACGCACCACGCCGTCAATGTCGAACACCACTATGGCATTAAAGTTAGGAATAAATGTTTCTGAACTAGGCATCATGCACGCTTGGGCTAGTTGAGCCAATATTGCTGATCAGCACCAATACTACCAACTATTTAACTACAAACCTATCCCTGAATCTTGATCAAGAACAGTCTTCTTGCGCTAAAATCATCAATTGTACAATAGATTATAGTTAAAGATAACCTGGGATATCTGAGGGAGGCCTGATTGTCAAAATTTCTATTAAAAGTTCTCTGGCTAGATGAGAATGTAGCCCTGGCAGTTGATCAAATTGTCGGCAAAGGCACCAGCCCATTAACTTGTTACTTTTTCTGGCCCCGGAACGATGCCTGGGAACAGCTCAAGGATGAGATGGAAGCCAAACACTGGATTACTGAAGCTGATCGCATTGAAATCCTCAACAAAGCCACTGAAGTAATTAACTACTGGCAAGAGGAAGGTAGGCGTAGACCTATGTCTGAGGCTCAGGCTAAGTTCCCGGAAGTCGTTTTTACTGGTAGTGCTTAATCCAGCCTTGCTGATTAATCTAATGATTGAGGGGAATTGGTAACTGACCAATCATCTGACCTTAGTTGAGATGATTCCTTAGTTGAAGAACGTCCTTAATTCAACCCCCTTAATCCAAGTAACAGACTGACCGTGACCAACTCCAGAAGCTCCCCTACCCCCCTGTTTCGGGGGGTGTGGAGAGCGCGGAGCTTATAGGGTTTAAATCCCTTGCTTACTTCGTTTACGGGGTTAGAAGTTACCGTTGCGTTACTACACCATGCCACCAGCAGCTTGAAAGCGAGCACGGGCTTTCTTATAGGCTTGAGTTGCTTGGATTTTTTCTTGGGTATTCTCCTCGTTTTGAAGTTCTTCTAGACGAGCTTTTGCTTCGTTGAACTCAACACCTGCAGCATCCTTGTCAATTTCATCTTTGGACTCAGCACCATTGACAAGAATCGTCACTTCATTATCTTCAACTTCCACAAATCCACCCATAAGAGCAATTGGTATCCACTCTTTGTCTGAACGAATTCGCATCACACCAGTATCCAGCGCTGATAACAGAGGAGCATGATCACTCAATATCCCAAGCTGACCGGTGGTGCTGGGTAAAATTATTTCCTGTGCTTGGTCATCCCAGACGGTTTTGTCGGGAGCAATAATACGAACAGTTAAAGCCATCAGCAGAATGAATTGTGTTTGTTGGACCTTGGAAGTTTAGCAGCTTGAAAGTTACAGGTTACAGGTTGAAGGTTACAGGTTAACAGGTTAACCTTCAACCTTGATAACCTTATTAGCATCAAACCTGACTTAACTCTTCAGTTTTTCAGCTTTAGCGATCGCTTGATCAATACTGCCCACCATGTAGAAGGCTTGCTCAGGAAGGTCATCCAATTCCCCCTTCAGAATCATTTGGAAGCCTTTGATAGTATCGTCCAAGCTAACATACTGACCAGGAGAACCAGTGAAGACCTCAGCTACAAAAAACGGTTGAGACAAGAAGCGCTCAATCTTGCGGGCGCGAGCCACGGTTAGTCTGTCATCCTCGGACAATTCATCCAAGCCCAAAATCGCGATAATGTCTTGGAGTTCCTTGTAACGCTGTAGAGTTGCCTGCACAGAACGAGCTGTTCCGTAGTGGTCTTCTCCCACAATGCTCGGTTGCAGCATAGTTGAATTAGAATCGAGGGGGTCCACAGCCGGGTAAATTCCCTTAGATGCTAGGCCACGGGACAACACTGTTGTACCATCTAAGTGAGCAAATGTAGTTGCTGGGGCTGGGTCGGTCAAGTCGTCAGCTGGCACATATACTGCCTGAATGGAGGTAATTGAACCCTCGTTAGTGGAGGTAATCCGTTCTTGCAGAGCACCTACGTCTGTTCCCAAAGTTGGTTGATATCCTACAGCAGAAGGCATTCTTCCCAAAAGAGCAGACACTTCCGAACCGGCTTGTACAAATCGGAAGATGTTATCGATAAACAGCAACACGTCCTGCTTGTTCACATCCCGGAAGTACTCAGCCATGGTCAAAGCTGACAGACCCACCCGCATTCTCGCACCGGGGGGTTCGTTCATCTGACCATAAACTAGGGCAATTTTCGACTCGTTTAGATCATCCGGGTTGATTACCTTGGATTCCATCATTTCGTTGTAGAGGTCGTTCCCTTCACGGGTACGCTCTCCTACACCGCCAAATACTGATACTCCACCGTGTTTCGTGGCGATGTTGTTGATCAACTCCATCATGATCACAGTTTTGCCGACTCCAGCGCCGCCAAAAAGACCAATCTTACCACCGCGTCGATAGGGAGTCAGCAGGTCGATTACTTTAATACCCGTTTCGAATACTGAGGGCTTGGTTTCCAGCTCGGTTAACTTGGGAGCAGGGCGGTGAATTGGGAAGCGCTCCTCAGATTCTGCCGGTCCTCTGTTATCTACTGGTTCACCCAAGACATTGAAAATCCGTCCTAAGGTAGCCTTGCCGACGGGTACACTAATGGGGGCACCAGTATCAATAACTTCCATACCCCGCACCAGACCGTCTGTACCACTCATGGCAACAGAGCGCACTTGGTTATCCCCGAGAAGCTGCTGCACTTCGCAGGTCACAGCAACATCTTGTCCAGCTTCATTTTTGCCTTCAATCCTCAAGGCATTGTAAATCTGCGGCATTTTGCCGCTGGGAAACTCTACGTCAACAACCGGACCGATAATTTGGGCAATAGCGCCCGTGTTTGTTTGTTCTGCGGTGCCTACCATATTGCGCTTATTTAGTCAAGCTATTGTTACAGATTTTGGAAAACAGTCTTAACATTTAGTAATGCCACTCTCAAGATTACCATTGTTAGGGTTCAACCGTATCGGAAGTTGATCCCAAATTAAATATAAACACGACTCTAGCTTCCATCCCTTAGGGGTGACCATAGGAGGAGACCTTGGTTCATAATCACCTTCAAAGGTGATCCGATAATTGTTCAGCCAAGTAATAGCCTCAATTTAGCTAGACACCCCAAACCGGTTTACCCCACAACCGGCCTACTTTTGAAGTAGCTTGTCACCCCTTCAGCTACTAGAGACTTACTCTTCTTCGTCTTGAGTGAAGCGTTGGTATTCTTCCTTTAGTAGTTTTTCCTTAACTCGTCGGATGGGTAGATTAGCAATTAGTGCTGTTGCCCGTTGGTTGCTTTCTAAGGAAAACTCTGACCCATCGGGATCAATCTCAACGTAGCGAGAGACCACCTCCAGGATGTCTTGCCGCATCGACTCCACCATTTTAGGACTCAGGTCAGAGCGATCGTGGGCAATTACCAGTTGGAGGCGGCGCTTAGCCTCCTCACGGCTGCTTTGAGCACTCCTCCAGGAAAAAAGTTGTTCTAGAATTTCGATAATCATGGGGCTTTTTGGAGTAGTGAATAATCACACAGGGGGAGAAGGAAGAGGCTCTTTGGCAAAACTAGTTGTTGGCAATTCACAATGTAAAACCTTATCTGAACAGGCGGCGTAAGCGGCTGATTAGGTTGTCGTGTTCTGCCATCAGGTCGAGGAAGGAAATATTTGCACCTTCTAAGCGTGCAGCAATGTTTTCAATGGCAATTCCAGGCAGGGTTTTCTTTTCTGATAGGATTAAAGGTTCACCCTGATTACTGGAGACAATCACCCGTTCGTCTTCGGGGATAACACCAATTAGGGGAATAGCAAGAATTTCTTGGACGTCTTGAACTGACATCATCTGATCCGCTTTTACCATTGTGGCTTTCAGGCGGTTGACAATTAGGCGGGTATTTTTAATTCCTTCCGCTTCCAGTAAGCCAATCACTCGGTCAGCATCCCGCACTGAGGTAATCTCTGGTGTAGCAACGATTAGGGCTTCAGTAGCTGCCGTAACCGCATTTTTAAACCCGCTTTCGATTCCTGCTGGACAGTCCACCAAGATGTACTCGTAATTCTTGGCTAACACCCCCAACAACTTTTTCATTTGGTTGGGGTTAACGGCTTCTTTGTTACGACTTTGGGCTGCAGGTAACAGGACTAGTCCTTCCTGCCGTTTGTCTTTGACCAAAGCTTGGTCTAAGCGGCACTGACCTGTTAAGACTTCAATAGCCGTGTAGACTACGCGATTTTCTAGTCCCAACAGCAGGTCTAAGTTTCTCAAACCAAAATCTGCATCCACTAAGGCAACTCGACGACCCAAACGAGCTAGGGCTAAACCTAGATTGGCGGTAATGGTAGTTTTACCCACCCCTCCTTTGCCAGAGGTGACAACAATAATTCGACTCATGAATTCAACGACAAGTGGGTTTTAGCAACATCAGCAGCTCTAGCAATACGAATTCCAAGGGAAGTCACGTAAGCTACTTCAGGATAGTACTGAAGTGGCGGTGTCTCCGGTGCCCTAGCTACAGCATCAGCAATCCGCAACTGGGTGGGTTCCATTTTTAATGCCATAATCCGACATTTTCGATTACCATTCGCACCGGCGTGGGCAATGCCTCGTAGATGCCCCCAAACTAAGATATCCCCAGCTGCAATCAATGCACCACCAGGGTTCAAGTCTCCTATTATAACAATAGTGCCAGGGTGACGAATCTCTATACCAGAACGCACGGTCATTTGTAAGTACAGAGGTTCTGCGAGTAATTCAGTAGGTTGATCAATCTTTTGATTCAAAGAGTACTTAGGGGTTTCTTGTTCTACTGAGTACCCAGCAGCTGCAGCAGCCACAGCAGTTTGTCGGCGCGTGGTGTAGACTCGCTTTAGCCTTAACTGGACTTCCCCAAGGGCATCAGCGATCGCTTGTAGCTTCATCCCATCCAGCAATTGATCCCCAGCCATCATATGGACACTGGATTCAGGCTGCCAAAAGCGCTCTCCAGCATTGAGGCGATGCTTGAATTGTTCCCATAGGTCCGACCAATTGGCAGTACTAGGGTTTTTAGTGGCTGGTGGCAAGATCAACAACAGCCGTTTCCCCTCACTTTTTAAGCGAACTTGCCCTTGGCAGTTAACTACCGAGTTGCGGTCGTCGGAAACCGTTGAAACTGGTGATGGTTGGGCAGAATCAGAAGTCATGCAACAAGGAGCTAGATTAGTTAACGCACCGAAGATAGATTCTTCCGTGATCATACCTTCTTCAGCAAGTTCTGCTGGATAACTGTTGAGAATTTTAGCTAATGGTGGTGTAGGGCAAAAGGGCAAGATACTTAAATAGTGCTATTGCTCTGTCACCCCAGACCCACACTCGATATCCTGTCAAGCATTATTACTCTCCACTCAATCGACGGTAAACCGTGACCAAGCCATTCACATCTCCCACATTGCCAGGAAATAGCACTACAGGTAAATTAGGAAACTGGGGATGGTCAGCAGAGGTTAGTACCATTGAGCATCCAGGAAGGATCTGACCCAATAGTCGTGCTGACCTCAAAGCCAGACCAGTACTTAAGACATCATTGGAGGTAATACCCCCTTTACTGATTAAAAACCCAATATCTTTAGGTAATCCCCTCACGATATCCATCAATAAGCCTGAAACTACTGCTCCAAAGGCCAGCCGTTTCTGCACATCCTCAAAAACCAATTCCTGACGAGAGGTATAAACCACCGGTGTCTTACCAGCACTGTGAATTTCCTGAACCCGCTCGAGAATACTTGCCAAAAGTTTTGCCCGTTGCTGTTCGGATTCATCTAGTAAATTGGCAACATTTACCTCAATCCCCCCAATCCCAGATGCTCCCAATAGCTGCTCCAGCTGCTGGGTAGTCTTTTTAACGTGGGAACCCACAATCACAACTCCTGGTTTCCCCTCTCGGACATACTGAGCCATATCCATAGCGGCCACGGGTTGGGGGCCAAGACTAGCAAGGGAGGTTAAAATACTAGCAGCAGAGCGAAACAGAAAGCGTTTCCCTTGGGCAGCAGCCTTCAGGACATCTGCCGCAAATTGATCTAAATCCCCTTGGGTTTCCCCATCCACAACGCCACACTGGTTATTGGTAAGTTTGAGAAGGCGCTCCAAGCTACCGTTACGAATATCTGCTAGTAAAAACCGCTCGACCGCATCAGCCTTGATCTGACCTTTGGTCTTTTCTTGGACATAGTCGGGTAAATAACTATGGCGATATCCAAATACCGAATCATGGGCAAACTCGGTTTCATGCACTGGGGTTCTAATACCATCAATGATTAGGTAATGGACACTATCGATAGTGACTCGTCCGCCCTCAAAGAATGCAGGGACTAAGAAATGGGCATCAAATGGTCCGACTTCCTGGGCGATTACATCAGTTTCGACAGGATAATGCCCCCGCAAGGTGGAGTCAGAGCGACTGACTACCATAAAATCTTTAATTCCTTCAGCGTCTATGGCAATTTTGAGGTTATGGCAAACTTCCCGAGTCACAGTTGCTGCTTGCTCTGGGTTAAGAGCTCTGGTATTAGTAAGAATAAAAAAGATTGGGGAGTTATCCCTTAGTCCCAGCCGCAATGTATCCACATCCCAGTGCATCAGCAACAAGCAGCTGTGAACAGTCTGGGAGCCAGTCGGGTCATCATCGAGGACAATAATTTTTGGTTTTTTGGTCATTTCCCAAGCTTGTCATTAAAGTCAGTTATTTACCATAGTAATCGGGAAGGGGTAATCGGGAAGGGGTAATTGGGGATTGTTCTAGCAATGCTCATAATTATTATAACATTAAATTAAATTTATAGGGAGCTTGATAGCAGATAATCTATATGATGGGATTCATCTTGACCACATTCGGTACGGTGCGGCCGGAGCCTCGTTTGATCCGGTGAGCAACCAGGCGTATGCACTCGAGCAAGCTGAATTTCCGGACCGGGGAGACTGGCAGCGGCGGCAGGTCAACGGGACCGTCAACAAATTTTATAACCAGATTCTAGAAGACGAT